>JAGXSD010000009.1 GCA_018333955.1 Erysipelotrichia bacterium | reverse complement strand
AGGCATAGTGTTTCATATCAAGGAAGTTGTGTCGATAATGTGCCGATTGAATCGTGGTTTTCACTACTAAAGTGTGAATCTTTAAAACTCCACCACATTAGCACGAGAAACCAGGCTAAACAACTTGTATCTGAGTATGTTATTTATTACAATCAGCATAGATTACAAGAACAATTAAAAGAGCTAACACCGATTCAATATCGTGCATTAGCTCTCTATTAAGCCTTTTATTTATTGTGTCCGTTTTAAGGGATTATCTTCTTACGGCCTTTTATTTAATTAATCAACGATTGTAACAACAACTTTAGTTACTGGAATTCCAGCAGCAGAAGTCACGTCAGTGTCTTTAAGAATGTTTGTACGAATGTTGTTTGTGTTTGCAACTAATGCAGCATAAATGTTGTCATATTGTGCTTTAGTGAATGTAGTGAAACGTGAGAAGTCATCTGGTAAGTTAACTCCACCAACAGTAACATCTAGAACTTCACTCACACCACCCTTGAATGAACCTTTGTAGTAGTTATCAAGAGCCATGTAAACAGAAGTACCTAATTCTTTCATAGCAGAAGTAATAACGGTAGTTGATTCATCTTTTTGGTTGATATCAACACCAATAACTTTACCATTGTTTGCTTCAGCAGCAGCCATAACTGAGTTACCAGCTCCACCAGCAGCAGCGAAGATCACTTCAGTTCCGCCAGTAAACCATGAAGCAGCTTTAGTTTGGTATGCAGTGTCTGGTCCGAAACCACCTAAGTAGTTGTAAAGGATTTCAACTTCAACATCAAGTTCAGCAGCAGCATATTCAGCACCTTGTACAAATCCGTAACCGAAACGAACAACCGCAGGAACAGCCATACCACCCATGAATCCTAATTTTCTGAAGCCTTCTTTAACTGCAGCATAGCCAGCTAAGAAACCAACTTGCTCTTCAGCATAGAAAATTGAGTGTACGTTGTCTTCAATACGGAAATCAGTGTAAGTACCATCTTGTGGGAAACCATCAAGTAATACAAATTTTACTTCTGGGAATAAATCTTGAGCTTGGAAAATTGCTGGTTCGAATAAGAAACCAGGAGTAACGATAATCTTAGCACCGTTATCAACTGCTAATTCGATAGCTGCAATGTACTCAGCGGTAGATTTACCAGTAGGCTTGTAGTATTTGTGAGAAACATTCTTCTCAGTGGCATACTTAACCACACCTTCCCAAGCACCTTGGTTAAATGATTTATCATCGATATCACCGATGTCAGTGATAAGCGCGATTTCAAATGTCTCAGGCGCTGCAGGTGCACATGCACTCAATGCTAACGCAAAGAATGCAATGAAAATAATAAATAACTTCTTCATTACTTTTCCTCCATGCAGAACAAATCTGCTTAATTCTATTCTATCTTATTATGTAGGCGTTTTCAATTGAAATTGCTTCCATATGAAATTTTTGTGAAAAAAAGACATGAATACATCATATCTTTTTAGTCTTTTCTTAAAATATCTCGTGGTTTTGAACCATTTGCTGGACCAATATATCCTTCTTGTTCAAGCATATCCATTAGTCGCGCAGCACGATTATACCCTAAGGCAAATCGACGTTGGATGAGTGATGTTGATGCCTTATTGGATTGAAGGATGAAATTCTTAACATCTTCATACAGAGGATCATCACTTATGCTTACAAAACCATCGTTATGATCAACTCCTTCAAGATGAATGAAGGCATCATCATACATTGGTTTTCCTTGCGCTTTTGCCGCTTGCGCTATTTTGTTGACTTCATCATCACTTACAAAAACCCCTTGAACCCGAATATTGGCTGTTTCACCAATTGGCATATAAAGCATATCCCCATTCCCTAGTAGCTTTTCAGCACCACCAAAATCTAAAATAGTTCTAGAGTCAATACTCGATGATACCGCAAAGGCAATACGAGATGGGATATTGGCTTTAATGATTCCTGTGATGACATCAGTACTTGGACGTTGCGTGGCGACGACTAGATGAATCCCAGCTGCACGCGCAAGTTGCGTAATCCGTTGAATGGAAGATTCCACTTCTTTCCCTGCAACCATCATAAGATCCGCAAGTTCATCCACAATGACCACAATATATGGCATGATGGAAAGATGATCTTCAGGGTATGCCAATACTTTTTCGTTGTACGATGTAATATTACGAACACCCACAGTCGCAAACACTTCATAGCGGTTTTCCATGAGAGCCACTACAGTTTTTAATGCTTTAGCCGCTAAACCTGCATCTGAAATGACTGGCGCAATGAGGTGAGGAATATCATGAAAAGCTGTAAACTCAACCTTCTTAGGATCAACTAATAAGAGTTTTACCTCATGAGGACTGGTTCTTAATAATAAAGTTGAAATCAATGAGTTTACACACACTGATTTACCACTTCCTGTGGCCCCCGCGATAAGAAGATGAGGCATTTTATCAAGTTCACCCACAATGGTTTTACCCATAAGATCCTTACCAAGAAGAAATAAAAGTTTTTTGTTTTCTTTTTCTTTTGGAATCGTACGCATCAGTTCAATGAGTCGTACCATGCTCATTTCAACGTTAGGTATTTCTACACCAACTGCATTCTTTCCAGGAATAGGTGCTTCAATTCGAATATCCTTCGCTTGAAGTTCCATTTTGATGTTATCAGCTAAGGCTGCAATTTTTGAAATTTTAATAGAAGAATCAGGTTTTACTTCAAATTTAGTCACTGAAGGACCAATATAAGTTTGCACCAAATCTGCAGGAATTTGAAATTGATCTAAAATTTCAATGAGCTTCTTTCCTTTAACGCCCGCTGCATGTGCATTGATTTGATTGCTTTTGCGAGATTGTGGCTGTTCTAAAAGTGACAAAGAAGGTAAGACATAATGAGAAAATGAGGACAATGTGCCTGCAGACTGCGTTTTAATTTCAGGTTGTGGATTCGCATGGACGATAGGTTCGGGATGAACTTTCGGTTTACTTTCGTCCACAGAGACAAATACACTCTTTTTAGGAGCTTCTTGAATCGGTTCGTCAAATAATGTGATCGGTGAGTGTTGTTTCTGACGTTTCTCTTTTGGTTTGAATAAATTAAGAATCGATGCATGAGGAGCAACATAAGTAATGATAATGACATATAAAGATGCTAGAAATAGCAATGTGATAATAATCCAAGTTCCTAAAATATCAATTAGGCCAGTGAGTAATGACGTAATAATCACCACAAATACCCCACCATACGCATATTCACTGACACTAATAAATTGACCTAGTCGAGAAATAAATGATGAAAATAGTGCAGTTCCCACTAAGCCATCAGACCATTGAATCGTAAAGACCATGAGTAACGTGATATAAAAACCAAAGATAGGTAGAACTAATGATTTTCTTACATACTTAAATGGGTGTGAAACAATCACTAAAGGCAAGATTGTGAATAATATCAAATAAGTTAATACACGTGAGCCACCAAGCAAAAACATGAAAGCAAGATCAATGAAAACACCGACTGGACCAGTCTTAAATAATCCCAATAACAAAATCGCAGTAAAAGCTAGTCCATTAAGAACTCTAATAATGCGTTGTTGATGAGCTGCTCTTGAACGTGACTTTCTCATATTAATCTAAATTTATCTCCACAATGACAGGTAGAATTACAGGTCGTTTAGACGTTTCCTTAAACACAAATTTCGCAATGCGATCACGTGCTTCTTTACGTGCTAAAGCATTCTCATATTTTTCTTGCTTGACTAAGGATTCAATCGTTTCTTCAAAGATTTGCCCTACCCCTTTCACAAGATAATCCGCATCTTTGAGATAGATCACCCCACGAGATTGAACATCAGGTCCACCAATGACGGCTTTTGTTTTAAAATCCACAGTAACCGCCGCAATCAGGACTCCATCTGAAGCCAATGATTCACGATCTTTCAAAACTTGACCACCCATATCTAAAGTATCCATACCATCAATGAAGAGTTCTTCAAAGGAGAGTTGAACTGTTTGCTTAGCAAGTTCGCCATCATGAATCATGCTGACTTGGCCATTATCTAATACAATGATTCGATCAGCACGCAGTCCTGCATTAAGAGCTAGATTCGCATTATTAATCATGTGACGATACTGACCTTTAATTGGATAGTAGTATTTTGGTTTGAATAAGTTCAATAACATTTTAATATCTTCAGCACTTCCATGCATGGATAAGATTTTACGATGATCAAAAGAGATAACATTAACGCCTTCTTTGTATAGCTCATTTTCCATGGCCGCCGCTTCAACTTCAGTATTTGGAACAGACGGTGAAGCAATGATGACGGTATCACTTTCACGAAGAGAAATGTATTTGTCTTCTTTAAGGGCAATATTACTTAATACTTTAAACACATTGGGTCCACCACTCGAAACAATAATACACACATTCTCATCATCGTGCTTATAGTTTTCTAATTTGATTTCGCTATTGAGAGGTAGTTTATAATACCCAAGGGTTTCCATATGGGCGATGTAACGACGTTGAGTTGCGTTATGAAAAACGACTTTACGTCCATGACTAATGGCCGAGTCAATCACTTCCATGAGTCTAAACAAGTTTTGTTTATATAAAGATACAATGACTCGACCTCGAGCATTTTCAAAAGCAACATCCAGTTCATGACTAAGTCGATGACGTGGTGAAGTGAATCCTTCCTTATCAGCTCCCACTGATTCTGTCAGTAATGCTAAAACGCCACGTTTACCAATCTCTGCAAATAATGAAATATCACACGAAAAAGCTTGATGTTTTACATCAAAGTCAATAAGGAATTCGGAGGTGTACACAATGTACCCATGTTTTGTTTCAATGGCTAAACCAAAACCATCCGCAATGGATTGAGTTAACCCAAACGTGCGAATGACTAATGATCCTAACTTCACTTGACCATGACGTTTGATGACATTAATCTTTATTCCTTTAATGTCATTCTTTTTAACCAAATCTTCTATGAGTAAACTTGTAAGTGGTGTCGTATACACCGGTATTTGTTTTTGTTTTAATAGGTACGGCAAAGCACCCATGACATCATCATGAGCATGTGTAATAAATATGCCTTTAATCTTCTCCGCGTGTTCAACAAGAAACTTAAAATCAGGAATGACGACTTCCACTCCTAGTTGCTGTTCATCGGGATATTTAATCCCAGCTTCAATGACAATCCATTGATCATTAATATCAACCACAAAACAGTTCTTTCCATCTTCATCAAGACCGCCTATGGCAAATAGTTTTATATGTTCCATAAAACCTCCGACACCTTAAGTATACCTTAAAATGTTTCTTTTGTATTTTAGATTTGTTCTCCAAGTAAAAACCATGTCTTCGCATCAGTCACTTTCACGTGGACAATGTCCCCGCTCTTGACATCCTTAGCCTTAAAGTTGACAAGTTTTTGATGCGGAGTATATCCTGACACAATACTTGGATCTTTTTTGGATGGTCCATCCACTAACACTTCCACGATTTGATTGACCATCGCTTGATTATGTTCAAGCGCATATTTTTTAACACGTTCATTTAAGGCAGCTAAACGTTTCTTTTTCACTTCAAGACTCACATTATCATCAAACTTAGCGGCAGGAGTTCCACTTCGTGGTGAATAAATAAACGTAAATGCGAAATCATATTTCATTTCATCATAAAGCGCGAGGGTATCATTAAATTGCTCATCACTTTCATTAGGAAACCCAACAATAATATCTGTTGAAAAGGTAAGATGAGGAATCGCTTCTTTTAAACGTCGAACAGTATCTTTATATTCTTCGACAGTATAACGACGTCCCATGATTTTAAGAATATCATTGTTTCCCGACTGCACTGGTAAGTGGATATATGGCATGATATTTGGATACGCTGCGATCGTGTTGACCATGTCTTGAGTAAAGTCCCAAGGATGAGAAGTGGTAAAGCGAATACGCTCAATTCCTGTGAGTGCAACTTCTTTTAGCAAATAGGCAAACCCACCTTCAAGTTGAAGATCTTTTCCATAGGAGTTCACATTTTGTCCTAAAAGTGTAACCTCTTTAAATCCTCTTGATTTCAAATCATTGACTTCATCAAGAATATCTTCAACTGAGCGAGAACGCTCCTTCCCACGAGTAAAAGGAACGATGCAATAAGTACAAAACTTATCACAACCATACATGATATTTACCCATGCTTTGTGCTCGCCAAAGCGTCGTTCTGGTAAATTCTCAATGATATCCCCTTCTTTAGAATACACTTCAATCGTCTTCTCTTTAGAAAACATAGCCTTATAGACTAAATCCCCGAGACGATGAATGTTGTGTGTTCCAAACACTAAATCAACTTGATGATAGGATTGCAAAATCTTGTTCACAACCACTTCTTCTTGAGCCATACAACCCGCAATGCCAATAATCAAATCAGGATTCTTTTGTTTTAAATGTTTTAAGTTTCCTATTTGACCAAATACTTTATTCTCTGCATTTTCGCGAATAGCACAAGTATTTAATAAAATGAGATCGGCGTCTTCATCACTATTGGCCATAGTAAAACCTAAGGATTCTAATATCCCTGCCATGACTTCTGAATCACGAACATTCGCTTGACATCCAAAAGTATGAAGCATGTACTTCTTATGTAAACCTATCCCCACAAGCTGTGGATCAAGGATAAATTGTTCAGTATTGACGGAACCTTTTGAACGAAGCTTTGCTTCATTCAAACTCGGTAATTCATAATTTTTTCTCATATCTTCCCTCTTGTTTAAAAAAACCAAGCTTGGCTTGGTTTAGACTTGAGTAATCGCTTGTGTTGGACACGTAGGAATGCAAGCTCCACAATCAATACAAATGTCTTCATGACAGAAAGCTTTACCATCATCTTCCATGACAAGTGCACTAACTGGGCAAACTGAGATGCAAGCTTCACATCCAATACATGTATCTTTATCAACTCTAACAGGCATTTCGATTACCTCCTTAACATGTTAATTATATCACAGCCTGAAACGACTTCCAATATATTTTCATGAGGTAAAACGGAATATGATTTGATATGCATAGGATGAAATTGATCATCAAAGTTAATAAGAACAAAGTTCAACATGGCTTCTTCTTCTGAAACCGTGTAATGAGTCTTCTCTTTTTTAATGTATCGACGTAGTACTTCATCCACATCACGACCTAGGATACTAGGAAATGGTCCACACATCCCCACATCAGTGATGTATGCACATCCTTGATAAATATGAGCATCATTAGTTTGGACATGGGTATGGGTGCCTAAGATGGCTGAACATGCATCATGAAAGGTATGGAGTACAATATACTTCTCAGAGGTTGTTTCCGCATGGAAATCACAGATCTTTATGTCCGCATTCACTTGCGTCATTTTCTGAAGAGATTCAACCCACGTTGAATCTGTATTTTCCATAAACACATTCCCCATCACACTCATGAGTGCTAAGGTGACATTGTTTTTGGTAATGGTTACTGTATGGCGATCTTGAAATTGACCAATTAGATTTTTAGGAAACGCTACCGGTTGTTTAGCATCAAGCCACATGACTTCACTTTTTGAATAACTATGGTTTCCTAATGATAGTGCGTCAAGACCAGTTGCAAGGAGTTCATCGACAATTTTTGGGGTAATGCCTTTGCCATGGGCTGAGTTTTCAGCATTGGCTAATACAAAATCAAAATGATAGTGTTCAAGCAATAAAGGAAGGTCACCCTTAATGCGTGATCTCCCTTTTGCTCCTACGATGTCTCCAAAAAATAATACTGAAATCATTTTGCGACTTCTGAAGCTCTCACTTCACGAATCACAGTCACTTTAATTTGACCTGGATATGTGAGTTCAGCCTCAATCTTGTCTTTAATATTGCGTGCGACTTGATGAGCTCCCGCATCATCTAATTTGTCAGGTACAACCATCACACGAACTTCACGACCTGCTTGGATAGCAAAGACTTTATCGACCCCATCAAAAGACTTCGCGATTGATTCTAATTGTTCAAGACGTTTAATGTAGTTTTCAAAGGATTCAAATCGAGCACCTGGACGAGCTGCTGAGAGTGTATCTGCTGCTGCGACTAAGGTTGCGATGACTGATGTGGCTTCTTTATCTCCATGGTGCGACTCAATACCATTAATGACAACAGGATGTTCGCCATGTTTCTTACATATACGAGCCCCAAGTTCAACGTGTGAGCCTTCCATTTCAAAGTCTAAGGCTTTCCCAATATCATGAAGTAATCCAGCACGTTTGGCTAAAGTTTGATTTAAGCCAAGCTCTGCAGCCATCATCCCAGTTAAGTGCGCCACTTCAATGGAATGTTGGAGTGCATTTTGACCATAAGAATAGCGATATTTAAGTCGACCAATAAGATTAACGATTTCTTTATCCATCTTATGAATTCCAAGATTAAAGATGGTTTCTTCACCTTTTTTCTGAATAACTTCATCAAGTTCTTTGGTCACTTTGTTTACCATTTCTTCAATACGTCCTGGTTGAATACGACCATCTTTTAATAAGTTCTCTAATGAAATACGGGCAATTTCACGACGAATTGGATCAAAACATGAAATAGTAATTGCTTCTGGAGTGTCATCAATAATTAAATCAACTCCTGTAGCTTGTTCAATTGCACGAATATTACGACCTTCACGACCAATAATACGTCCCTTCATTTCCTCATTAGGAAGTGAAATTACAGATACGGTGCGTTCAGTTGCTTCTTCTTGGGAATAGCGTGAAATAGCAAGTCCAATAATATTGCGGGCTTTGTCCGCCGCAATGGATTTTGCGATTTCTTCTTGTTCCTTAATGTATGCAAGTATTTCTCCTTGAGTACGTGTTTCAACAATGCTTAAAAGCTCACGCTTAGCGTCATCGGAAGTCATATTTGCAATTTGCTCTAATACACTCACTTGTGAGTTAATCTTTTCTTTTAATTCAGCTTCTAACCTATCAAGATTTTCATGCTTGGCAGTTAATTGTTGGTTTTTCTCTTCGATATTTTTTTCTTTTTGGGTTAATGATTGATCACGGAAATTAAGGGTATCTTCTCGTCGAGCTGCATGCTTTTCAAGATCAATAATCTCTTGACGGCGCTCTTTAATTTCTTTTTCTGCAGCAAGTTTAAGTTCATAAACCTGAGTTTTACCCTCTAAAACAGCCTGACGGACCATGCCTTCAGCCTTCATGTTTGCTTCATCGAGTATTAATTTCGCTTTTTGTTGATCTTTATTAAAACCTAATTTCGAAAGTAGTATCATGGTAGTGATACCAACGCTTAAACCTATGAATCCTGATAGGATCAACAATGGGTAGTCCATAGTGTATCTCCTTCAAGTTAAATACATTTTACTTTATTTTTGTATGCTATACAAGGAAAAATGCTTGAGCCGATCATTTGACCATACATAGACTTGCTTCAATCCACTTCAACCTCATACATAAAAAGGAAACTACGATGATTGTAGTTTCCTTTTAGGCTTTCATATTTAATATTCTTTGTTTGATTTCCGCTTCAATCTCGGATGCAATGGAAGGATTATCTTTTAAGAATTGGCGCACTGACTCACGTCCTTGACCTATTTTTTCACCTTTATAAGAGAACCACGCTCCAGCTTTCGCAATAATATCATGTTCTACCCCAATATCAATGAGCTCACCTGTTTTAGAAATACCTTCTCCATAAATGATTTCAATCACGGCAGTTTTAAATGGAGGAGCAACTTTATTTTTAACAACCTTCACATTAACTTTGTTTCCTTGAATTTCAGTGCCCTGCTTGATGGCTTCACTTTTTCTCACATCAATTCGAATCGAAGCATAGAATTTCAAAGCTTTTCCACCAGGAGTTGTTTCAGGGTTTCCAAACATAATCCCTATTTTTTCACGAAGTTGGTTAATAAAAATCACCGTAGTGCTAGAGCGATTCATATGGCCAGAGAGCTTTCTCATCGCTTTCGACATAAGACGTGCTTGTAACCCTACATGCGCATCACTCATTTCACCATCAAGTTCAGCTTGAGGAACTAAAGCAGCGACAGAGTCTACTACAATTAAATCAAATGCTTCTGATTTAATAAGCATTTCTGTAATTTCTAAAGCTTGTTCCCCTGAATCAGGTTGAGACAAGATTAAGTCATCAATCATAACACCTAAATTCTTAGCATACATTGGATCAATAGCATTTTCCGCATCAATAAAGGCCGCTTTACCACCACGCTTTTGAACTTCCGCAATCGCATGCAGTGCAAGGGTTGTTTTACCACTTGATTCAGGACCATAGATTTCAATAATTCGACCTTTAGGATATCCACCTACTCCCAATGCCATATCAATGGCCAGTGATCCACTTGAAATCGCATCAATATCGACTGTAGCACGATCCCCTAATTTCATAATCGAGCCTTTGCCATATTGTTTTTCTATCGCTCGTAATGTTTCTTCTAACGCATTATCATTTTTTACTGCCATGATATCCTCTTTCTATGATTGAGATGCAACGTTTGTGAAGCAAATCAACACTTTCGTTTATTATATCAATACGCGATCCATTTAATTTATCCTTAAACGTTTCAATTTTATCATGAAATATGATACATGAATATATTTCAAGTAACGAATTTTGTGGATTATGATGATGTCCTGCTTGACCACTGATTGCGACACTGATATCACTATGAAATAAATCATAGATTCCACGTGCCATTGATTCGACACATTCAGTAGAATACACCCCATACGTCTCAATGATTTCAGGTGGGACATGCAAAAGATTAATTTTACTTTGATTAGAATAACTGACCACGCCACCTAAGAAATACTTCGATGCATCCGTATTTCTAGTTATCGAAGCACTAAAAGCACCTCCACTCATACTTTCAGCACAAGCTAAGGTGAGTTGATGTTCTATACAAAGTTGATGTAAAGTACTCATTATTTTGATTTAAGTAAAACTGCTTTCCCTTGAATAAAGTAAGATACTCCTGAAAGAACAGAAGCTACAAGCGCAAACCATAATAAGAAATCAGCCATCGGAAATGAAATAATTTCAAATGGAAGATTGTTGAGTAAAATAAGAATAATCGCAAACATTTGAAGCACTGTTTTAAGTTTACCAAGATATCCTGCCGACATTACAATGCCTTCTGAAGAGGCGATCATGCGTAACCCATCCACTAAAATGTCTCGCCATAACATAATTAAAACCACGACAAGTGGCACAATGCCATCCACAGCAAATAAAATAAACATGGTGGTGACAAGTAATTTATCCGCAATTGGATCGATAAATTTTCCAAACGTTGTAATGAGTTTGTACTTACGTGCAATGTACCCATCCACAAAATCAGTGATGGAAGCAATCACAAATAATAGCAGAATCACAATATTGAGTAATGACAACGCATAGCCTTGAATATCATAAATTGGAATCACTAAATCAAACTGAGCATATGGAAAAAGCTTAATAAATACAATCAATGGGATTAAACCCATTCTAAACAAGCTTAGTTTATTAGGTAAGTTCATATTACTCTCCTGTAAATTTAAATATAATAAAACCAGCATTTCCGCCATTACTTGCGCGGGTATCAAAACGAGAATTCAATATAATCACCTGATCATTCACCATGATTTCTACATTACCCCCTACCATATCTCCAAGTCGAATACTAATTTCATCATTAAGAGTTGGTGTGATTTCGTAAATGACTTCTTGGTTTACTGGATAAGTTGCGGTTGCGGGAAGCGCAACAATACTTCCATTAAGCGAAAAACGAATCCACGATTGTCGAAGTTTTGGAGTGACTTTAAAGACAACTTTAACACTTTCATCAAAGTTAGTGATGGCATAGGTGTTATAGGTGAGTTCACTTATTGAAATGACTATTTCTGGTTCTACTGGATCGATTGGGGTATCAGGTTCTTCATCGGTAGGATTGTCTGGTAATTCCACAAGATCATTATCCGTATTTGTACTTGTGACCAATCGAGGCAAGATGGTGGTAAAGAAGGTAAAAACCAACGCAATGACTAAGATTGTTAACAGTAAAATAAGCCCTACAAAAGTAAAATCAATGTTATTTTTCTTTTTAACTCCAAGTTTATTCGCTTTACGATGAACGCTGCGATGTATTTCATCACGTTGTTGAATTTTCTTAAAGGCTTGAGTTGAGTGAAATGTTGCGATGATTTGCTCCACATCTGGTTTGATGGATTCATAATCAACCTTCAAAATATTCGCCACGAAACGAACCATAAAAGGAAAGTAAGTGATATCATCCTTAAAATAATTGATATCTCCAGCTTCAATGGCTTGCAATTGATGAGTGGTTAGTTTTGTTTTGACACTTAAATCCTCTAAGCTATATCCTAGAAGTTCGCGTTGATGTTTGAAGATTGAAGCAATACGATCCATTCTTTCACTCTCCCATCCCCCGATGTTTTTTAAAAAGGACTGACATCCTATAAGCCATGTTCTGTCATGCTTGCGCATGGACAATCATTTATCTACACATAATGTCTCTTGTTAGCTTCATTTCGCCATTAAGAGTTCCCCTACCAAATTTGGGTTTCTCGCTTGTGGGGTTTACCCGTTCCACTCCTAAAATTTCTTCTAGGACTACGTCACTGTGGCACTTTTAAAGGCTACCTTCATATGTTTCCACTTAGAAGTATCGCCAGCCGTCAGATGTCTCTGCCTAAACTTATGGTTTCGTTTAGCACAATCACTACCATCATC
>JAGXSD010000008.1 GCA_018333955.1 Erysipelotrichia bacterium | reverse complement strand
GGTTTCCCTTTCTTAACTACTCCTAATGCTCCGTACTTCTTCTTTATTGTAGTCCATGTATATATTGTTCCTGTTGGTATGTCATACTTCTTTGATAAATAGCCTGCACTTGCCCTTTCTTGATATTCCTTCAACACCATATTCTTGAACTCTAAATCGTATTTTTTGAAATTTTGACCTTTCTTAGCCATATAAAAAATACCTCCATAATCCAATTATAGAGGTATTTCGTTTTAGACAACATCGGTGTCTTTTTTTATTTGTCTACTAAACAGGGTGCAGTCTAATCTCAATCGCTTTTTTTATCTAACAAACATTTTAACTAAATCGTATCCTGCATCATCAATGATAGCTTTGAGTTGCACTTCTTCAAAAGGACCTTCACCTTCTAAGAATGCAACTTTTTTAGCTAAATCAACTTGGACAGTTGTATTTGGATATGCTTCTTCAAGCGCAGTTTGTACACGACGTACACAATGATTGCATGTCATGTTATTAATAAGTAGTTCTATTTTCATATATTTCTCCATTTAAATTGTTTTAATCTTAAGGCATTGGTAACAACCGAGACTGAAGAGAATGCCATGGCGGAAGCCGCAAACATTGGATCTAGGAGTTGTCCACCAAAAATATACCATACTCCAGCAGCAATCGGAAGACCTGCTAAGTTATACGCAAAGGCCCAGAATAGATTTTGTTTAATAATTCTAATCGTTTGTTTTGACAAAGCAATGGCTTTAGGAACATCCACGAGAGAAGATTTCATAAGCACGATATCTGCCGATTCAATCGCAACATCACTGCCTGATCCAATTGCAATCCCTACATAGGCACTACTTAACGCTACCGCATCATTAATACCGTCGCCCACCATGGCCACTTTATAACCTTGGGATGTTAGATTATTAATAACATCAGCTTTCATATCAGGGAGAACTTCTGCAACCACTTCATCAATACCGACTTGTTTCGCAATGGCTTGCGCTGTCGCAACATTATCTCCTGAAAGCATCATCGTTTTAATGCCTTGTTTATGAAGATATTCAATGGCTTTCTTTGAATCAGATTTTAATGTGTCGGCAACAAAATAGATGGCTAACACTTCTTTTTCACTCATCAACATGAGTGGTGTTTGTCCTAGTGACGTTTTTGAAGCCATGAGTTCATCATTAGAATGATGCAAACCAAGTCGTTTCATTAAACGCTCATTTCCAACATAATATAATGTGCCCTCAATGACTCCTTGAAGTCCTTCACCAGGAAGTACTTTAGAACTTTCAAGTGGTACTTCACTTAGATTTAATGATTGCGCTTTTTCAACAATCGCTTTCGCAATAGGATGTAGCGAATCCTTTTCTAAACTTGCACTTATTTTTAGTGTATCTTCAAGTGAAAGTGAAGTAAGTGCATGACCTTCGATGTAAGTTGGATGCCCAGTAGTAATGGTTCCAGTTTTATCAAACACAACCATATCGATATGATGCGCTTTTTCGAGTGCATCTCCACCTTTAATTAAGACTCCTAATGACGCTCCTACCCCACTGGCGACCATAATAGCAGTTGGTGTGGCTAACCCTAATGCACAAGGACAAGCAATCACAAGAATTGAAATCATAATCGTTAATGCGAATGGAAGTGTTGCTCCAAAGAGTAACCACATCACAAAGGCTAAGGCTGCAAAGACTAAGACAGCAGGAACAAAGATGCCTGAAATAACATCAGCTAACGCTGCAATTGGGGCACGTCGTCCTTGAGCATCTTCCACAAGTTTCACAATTTTTGATAGGGTTGTATCTTCTCCCACTCGTGTTGCTTGATAGGTTAATGTCCCATTAGTATTAAGAGAGCCTGCGATGACTTGATCCTTAACACTCTTTTCTTGCGGTAAAGACTCTCCACTAATCAGGCTTTCATCCATGGCCGCTGCACCTTGAGTAATTACTCCATCCACAGCAATCTTTTCACCTGCTTTTGATAATATTAAGTCTCCGACACTGACTTCAGATAAAGGTAAGACAATAACTTCACCATTCACAAGTACACTTGCCACATCAGGTTGAAGTGCAATAAGCTTTGCAATGGCCTCACTGGTTTTACCTTTAGCTTTGGCTTCAAGGGTTTTTCCAAGTAACATCATCATGAGGATGACTGCAGCAACTTCAAAGTAGAGTTGTTCAACCATAGCATGACTTTGTGTTATCCATGTATAGAAGAACGCAAAGGCTCCATAGCCAAAGGCAGCACTGACCCCAATCGCAATCAAACTATCCATATTAGGCGAGCGATGCCATAATGTTTTAAATCCTTGGAAGAAGAATTTTCGTCCTGCCCACATGACAGGTAATGTTAATATGAGTTGTAAGGTAACATACCATGTTGCTTCTTTATGAGGATCAAGGAACCAAGGTAAATCAATCATGGTATCCATGAGCACCATATGTGTCATTGAAACAATAGCGAGTGGTAAGGTGAAGATCAATGCTAAGAAGAAGCGATTTCTCATTTCAAGATAAGCTTTCACTTTTTCATCAAGACGATCTTTAGTGTTTTCTGATTCAATCTCTTTTGGAGTGTATCCTGATTTAATAATACTTTGCTTCAGCATCGATGTCTTCACAAGACTTGGATCATAAGTAATCGTCGCTTTCTCACTTGTTAAGTTGACATAGACCTCATGAGTTCCTTCAACTTTCTTTAGACCACGCTCAATTGCACTTGAACATGCACTGCATGTCATGCCTTCAATAGGAATCGTGATGGTTTTAAGTTGTGATTCTACTTTTTTGGCTTCATAACCAAGTTTTTCAACGGTTTTAAGGATTGTTTCATCGTGAATCTCTCCCTCAACAAAGAGCTGTTCGGTTGCATAGTTAACCACCACATGATCTAGATTAGGGAGTTTCTTCACTCCTTTTTCAATGGCCATGGCACATGATGCACATGTCATTCCTTTTAAGTCATAGGTTTGTTTCATTATTTCACCATCTTTCTAAGTGTTTGAATCGTTGATTCAACGCCACTCATATCACCAGATTGGATTTCACCAACCACACAATAATGAATATGATTTTCTAGAAGTAGTAGTCCAATAGCCTTCAGTGCACTTCGACTTGCTTCAATTTGATTAATCACATCATCACAATACACTTCATCTTCAATCATCTTTCTTATACCACGAAGTTGACCTTCAACTTTTGAAAGTCGATCTAGCAGTGGTTTATTCTTTAAAGATGCATCAAGACTTGCATGTTTCATAAGACCTCCAATACCCCACCAGGGTATCTATGGTCATACTTTATCATACCCTTGGGGGGTATGTCAACATTTAAAATAAAAAGTGGTTTCCCACTTTACAATGTTATTCTAATTTACCAACAACACGGAGTCCTCTAAGTACGCTACGACCATGAGGTGAGCGTTCGATAGAAGCTGTATGATCGGCACCCGGTTGAAGACCTTGATGGCCTCCATTCCACGCAGAGACTCCAGTGACATCATACACAAGTCCATCGACCGCAACATAGGCAGGTCGTCCATTTTCTCCGTTGAACGTCGCAAGCTCATCTAAAGTGATGACTTCCAGTTCTTCAGTAGGCGGATTTGGATTTACTGGAGTTGGGGTATTCGGATTATTTGAGGATGGAGCGCATCCTAGCAAGGCAAGACTTAGTCCAAAAATGATTATTAAACTTTTCATAGGGTGTCCTCCTACATGCATTTTAGAAAAAACATCCTATTTGTCGCAATCAATATGCTTAAATATGAACTAAATTATTGTATTTAAGCAAAATTTTTGATAATTTCACAAATTTATCTTGATTTTGATATGTTTATGTGCATAAATTTACATTAATATATTGTAATAATATATAATATTGATGCCATGGAAAAATTAATGCAAAATAAAAAACTAACCACGGAAGAGGGATTAGGATTACTAGTGAACTCTATGAAGCATTGTGAAGCTTCTGATTCATGGGTTATCACTTCTCTTCGGCCTTATCTTGATGAAATCAGAAGTTATCAATTACTTCCTCATCAATTTTTAAGTGTGTTTACTCAAGACTATCTTGTCTTTGTTGTATTTGATGATCATGATGAGCGTTGGTGTATCGGGCCGATGTTATTTGAAAGCGTTGAGAAAGTTCAAGCTCGCTTGAAAATGGCTAACGATCTCACACTTAAACAGCTTCGTCGCGTCAATTTTTCCCAAGTCAAATCCATTGGTTCACTCGTGATGACCTATTGGAAAGATTCAAAGGCTGAATTTGAACAAATTGTCATTGGGGATGTGAACATTGATCATTCACACGCTACTCAAACCACAACTAAAACTTCTCATGCCTACTTTAATGAAGAACTCAATCAGCGTTTACTTAATTTAATGATTACAGGCAATGTGGATGAAATGAGAGAGTTTGTGAAACTTTTCGATCAAATGTCTTGGGATCACTTGATTCAAGGGAATCCCCTTCGTTCCATCAAAAACACTGTTATCACCTCTATTTCAAGATATAGTTTCGTCGCAATCAATGAAGGACTAGATTATGCAACAATGATGAAAGAAGCTGATGAGCTTATTCATCGAGTTGAAACATCTGAATCGACGTACACTTGCATTCAAATTTTAAAAGAAACCGCATTAAGAATCACTTATCTTATCTATGAATTTAAGCGTGGTCAATATTCTAAATATACCAAATATGTACTTAAGAAAATTAAGACTGACTTTAATCAAAACTTAACACTTGCAGGCCTTGCTTTAGAGTTAAATATAAGCAGTTCTCATTTATCACGTATCCTATCTTCAGAAACTAAGCAGTCATTTCATGATTTACTTAACTCTGAAAGAATTGAGCGCGCTAAAGATTTCTTAAGACAACCACAAAACAATGTGGCAGCAACCGCTCAATTGTGTGGTTTCCTATACCAAAATCATTTTACTCAAGTGTTTAAAAAGCATACAGGAATGACTCCTAAGGAATATTTAAGAACTGTATCCCCTATTCTTAAAACACAAAGTGCAACATAAAAAAGCAAGCATGTGACTCTCACATGCTTGTTTATTGTTTAATGGCGGAGAATGAGAGATTCGAACTCTCGGTAGCTTTCACTACGCCACCTTTCCAAGATGGTGCCTTAAACCGCTCGGCCAATTCTCCAGTGCTTTACTATTATACCAAAATTTGAAGTCTTGTCATCTCTTTTTTTAAAGGTTGTTTTCACAAAGCTCATTTAACAACTCTATCCCCTCAACTTGTGGATGTGCTTTCTTGATTTCATTCAATACTTTAAGATAAGCCTGAATGGTTTTTGTTTGATGAGTTTGCTTAGCGATATTAAACTGCATGATACTCCAACCTATCACATCTTTACTGCACTTTTCATGAGCACAAAACCCAACTAAGGAATCGATGAGTTGAAATTGGAAGATTGATCTATAATTTAGTACATTATCAAAGGTCTTAAGAAGTATTTCACTATTATAATGTGTAGATTGAAACAAAGCTTGTCTTGATAATAGTAAAAGTGCACTCATCACATTACTTTGCGAATTTGAAGAAAGTGATTCAAATAAGTCAATAACAAGTTCATCACTGAGTTGATCAGATGATGCTATTTTGTGAAGTTCTAAGTAGAGTTCATATCGAGTAGAACCTCGACTTTCAAGGTAGTGTTTCCAAAGAGATAGTTCATTCATAAATTCATTATAACAAACTCAAAACGTTGTGGTTGCTACATTGATTTTTGTGATTATTTTGTGTATGATATACAAGCAATGCCCGAGTGGTGAAATTGGTAGACGCAGTGGACTCAAAATCCACCGATAGAGATATCGTGACGGTTCGAGTCCGTCCTCGGGCACCATGCATTGTGTTTAACGATGATTGACCACTTATTAATCGATATTGATATACTATTAAGAATCATTGGGTCATCATTAACTAAGATTAACGATTATTAACGAGAATCACTTCATGTGATTTTTTGTTTAATTCATAAAAAAGACTTCAGATACGTTCTGAAGTCGAGTACTAAAAGTATTAACTAAGCAATTTGTCTAATTAAGAATTGCCATACCATCATTTCAAGATAAGACCACCCACCTTCTTAGAGTATTAATCAATATAAATCTTTATACACTTTCAGTCTGACTCCCTCGTCATGTAAATCTTTTATTTGTATTCCATAGTTATCGGTTATGTTCTTACTTGCACCAATTGTAGTCAAGTAATCTATAAGTTCCTTGTCTTGTCTTACCATCGCATAGAATAGTGTTGATCGACCATCGTCATCAACATAATCAACCTGTGCTCCTGCTTTATAAAGTGCATCTGCTACATCGTAGTAATTATATACGCACGAAATACTGAATGGAGTCACACCCTCAGTCAGATCAATATTAGCATTATTTTGAATAAGCAAATGAACAATTTCAACTCTATTCCAACTTGCGGCAACATACAATGGGGTTGAACCATCCTCATCAATTTTATTGATATCACATCCATTTCTGATTAATAGATCTGCAATATTGTAATAACCCTCTTGTGCTACCCAATGAAGTGCATTTCGTCCTGAATAGTCTAATTGATTTACAGAAAAGCCTTTTTCTAGCAAATAAATTACTATGTCTATTAATCCTTTAGAAGAAGCATAGACTAAAGCACAATTATTTTCACTTACTTTTGGATTAGCATCACACAAATATTGAATAATCGGAAAATGATTACATAAACATGCATACTCAATCGGAAAATAGTGATCTTTGTTATTAAATGTAATATCAAACCCTTTTTCAACTAAGTATTTTACTACTTGGAGGTTTCCTATCTCAATTGAAATCAGCATCAAATTTAGACCATTAAGAATTGGCTTATAGATACTATTTTTGTTTATAAACTCGTCAATTACTTCATAATTGCAGTTTTCAATTGCTTTGATTAATTCATTCTTTTTCAATTTCATTCACCGCCTTTTTGGATAATAGTAATGATCATGTTTGTTCGGTTGATTAGGTGTTTTACTGTAACGATTAGAAACGTCTGGATGATAATGTGGTCTATTTAAATCATTTGGGTGATGTATTGGTTCCTTATTTTTACCCGCTCTTTTTGCTTTCTCATACGCCTCTTTTCTTGACCTAGACATAATCCTTTTTGCTGTTCGTTTTGTTACTAAATGAACTTGATTCGATATTTTCCATAAATAGTCGTCCTTTACACCTACGACGTTTATAACAATAACACCTGATATAACTACTATACTCGTACCAATCATTACCCAACCTGCCGGAGTAATAGCCCCTAAGCCAGTTAAAATTGATGTTCCAATTACACCCCATGATATTCCAGCACCTACACCTAAAGACCCAACGCCATCAATAGCATATGGCCAATACCCGCTCTCGTCAGTCATATTAACTGGGTTATTTACACAATAAGTAAATAAATTCGTAGTTAATAGGCCTTCAGTTGCTCCAATTGTATCCGTGTCATCCGCATTCACAAATCTTCCCCATTGTGGGTTATAGTAGCGACTTTGTAGATAATACAGTTGTGTCTCACTATCATAGCGATATCCACGATATCGGTAGGGATTCTGTTGCCCTACGGTTGAAGCCAATGATCCTGTGATGGAAAGCACTTCTCCCCAGGTGGAGTAAGTGTAGGAGACAACCTGTATCCCTGCACTGTTGATCAAGCCTATAATATCATGTTGGGTATTACGAATAGTTCCCTATTCCACATCATTGAGGATCATTGAATTCAGTAATTGGGGAGGGTTGAGAATGTGTGAAGCAATCTTTTCCTCAATCATAGATAATTCTTTTAAACTGTCATCTCCAACATTATCCTAATAACTTTGGACAATGAGCGTATTTGAAAATTCAATCTTATTTTTTAATACTCTCAGATAGTTCTAACATCTCCTGTGCCTTTAGATCATCTCCAAGTTTGGAATAGATATCGAAAAGTACTGAATACACGACAGACTTAACATGCTTATTATCGGTTCCATTAAGTAACTCATAACATATTTCTATAGCCCAAATAAAATCTTCGTTTGTTGCATTGATGTCGTAAAGTAACGGTTCTAGTGGAAGTAAACCAATTGTTGTTTGCTTCAATGTATGTAAATTTGCGCGGTATTCTACTTTGTAATCACTTATACGACCAACATGATACAATGAAGTAATATAATCAATCAAAAACTGATTGTAATCAACATCACTAAGTCTAGCCTTTCCTTCTTTAAGCAAGATAGGTAAATACTCTACTTGAAGTTCATAATGATCTAGAAGGCGTGCTGAAATAGATAACTTTTCTAGACTACTGAAATTGTTGTAAAAGGTGTAACTTAAAGCGTAGGATGATTCTGCCATCTCAAGTTGATTATTGCTATAGTACCAATCACCTATTGCTTCTGATGAAAGAACTAAAGCAAATATAAGTACAATAGGTGTAGCTACAATGATAGTAATGATAATCATGATTTTTTTCATTTTTGTTTATTCCTCAGGAAAGATGTCCTCTAATCCATAAATAATTCCACCAGCAATATTTGTTGAACGATGCAAATAAGATAATGTAATGATGTTTAAAGTTGGTTTATCCCATATTATCATTTGACCTACAAGTAATTCTCGTTCTACTTGAGACAAATCATTCCATGTTTTACCCAATATTTCTACATTTGAAATAAGTTTCATATTCTCATATGCCTGTTTACAAGTATCAATATATTCTCTCGTAGACTTTGAAACTTTTTTGGACTTCAATTGAATATTGTTAGGAAATGCACTTGTATAGGCATACTCCACTTGATATTGGCAATTTCCTCCTAAGTCACATGTATACACAAACGTCTTATTCTCTCTTCGGTTGATTTCTCATACCACCTCATTGAGTTCATTATCAAAGTTGATTAGAAAGTTACTTTTTTAAGGCATTTCACATTTAGATAGAGTTTCAGCAATATGATTCCAAGAAGTGATTAACTATTTAAGAAAAGTTTTGAATTTCTATCCTTAGAAATCTGATCTTACATAAGTACTTACACTGTTCATGTTTTAGTAACAGTTTTATACAAGATAGTGGACTCTAATATCCTCATGTGATTATTGATAAAATAAATGAGATTACAAAAACGGCGTAGAATGTGAATGTTGAGATTTTGAAAATCATACCAAACCTTCTTGCTTCAAGATCTTGAGAATCTCTTGACGTAGAAATGATTCCTGAAAGACACAAATTAGCAAAGAAAAAACTTGAAACATATACTGTACGCCAGATTGATTCATATGATGGAGTATGGCTAGGATTGAAAACACCTTCTAACCAAATTGTTGATATTGGCAAAACAGTTATGAATAAAATAACCACGATTGATTTCAATACATCTAAGATATAGCAATTCACATGACTCTTCGGTTCTACTCTGCCACTTGAAAGGATGTTTGTATGTTTCCCCAGTTCAAACAACAAAAATTCAATCTGATTTTGTCCATAGGGTGATGTATCAACAACTGTACTTTCGACGTCTGAGGTAATAAAAAGCAATACTTGTCTTAATTCTGATATAACTTTTGGTTGTTTTATCGGGAGAGGTAATGGAGTGCTCATTATAGTCATCCATTGATTGGATAATAAACCACTTTTTTTCCGCAGGTAATTTTTTATGTCCTTTGCATAAAATACTCCAAACATTTTAAATTCATCATATCTAATCGTCGTTACTATTGACTTTGGTAGTTTTGGTAACCCATGATCCCTTCCATCATAAGGGAGATAGTATTTCCAATGAGTGATTTCTATGTAATCACAAAATAGCCTTATCTTAGGAGTTATGGCGATTATAAGAAAATGCAAAGCCATCCAAATACCAAACACTACTAATAATAGTAATAATAAACTGACTATATTTCCACTCAATAAACCTCGAATCATCGAAACTGTAACTCCAATCGCTGATAAGAAAAACACTATAGATATAAGTAGAAATATTATACTAATTTCATTTGCAGGCCTTATGGTTAGGATTTCGTTTTTCTTCATGCTTAATTCACCAATATACTCTTAATAGTTGCATAGCTTGCTTGTTTAACTCCATAATATACATCCATTGATACTCCCCCAAGAAATGTTGAAGCTGTTCCTTTAACTATTACTTTTAAACCCATTCTTGCTGCAGAGCCCCGTATCATTTTCGTCATTCCAGATTTATAAACGGCTTGCATGCTATTTCTCCCTTTAGTAATTTTGTTAACTCCTGGAATCGCTCCTGTTAACCCTCCAACAATACCATCACCTATGATATTTCCTCCAATTTCAGCCCATGATTTGTCATAATCTTTAATTGTCAGTTTTTCAAGACCCTGTCCAACAGCCGTTGTAAATGCACCAGATAATGCTCCAGCAGTTGCTGACTGACCAGTTGTCGCCAAAACCAAGCCTCCTACTGCTCCGCCTACCGCAGCACCTATATATGTTTGCGAATTGCTTAAATGCATTTTCCCAGTTGCACGACTTGTTACTAGATCTGCAAGAACTTGACCTGAAAACCCAGTTACACCACCTACCACTGAAGCAATAATGAACCAATACATACCGTCTACATCAACTCTCACAACCGGATTATTATCACAATATGCATACAGATTTTTATCTGTTAATTCGGCTGGGGAAGCGGTTAACACATCCGTTGTATCCGCATTCAAGAACCTTCCCCACTGTGGGTTATAGTAGCGACTCTGTAGATAATACAGTTGTGTCTCACTATCATAGCGATACCCACGGTATCGGTAAGGATTCTTCTCTCCTACACTGCTTGCTAATGATCCTGTGATGGAAAGCACTTCTCCCCATGTGGAGTAAGTGTAGGAAACCACCTGTATTCCTGCACTGTTGATCAAACCAACGATGTCGTTTTGCGCATTGCGGACATACGCATATTCCACGTTGTTTAGAATCATCGAGATCAGTTGACCCTGGGTGTCATACACATAATAGATTGTATCCGACCCGGTTTGCTCAAAGGTCACTTTATCACCGGATAGACGATAGGAGGTAGTGACTCCATTCACACTCTTGGATGTACGTATTCCTGCATCATTGTAGATGTAGTTAATATTGAGTCCAGCTTTAGAACTAGATACTAATTGTCGACCTTGCCAACTAT
>JAGXSD010000007.1 GCA_018333955.1 Erysipelotrichia bacterium | reverse complement strand
TCAATCTCGCTTAATTTTCGACTCGTGTGTAAAGCCGCGTAAGGATTACCTTTACGTTGATGTATTCCTTTTAATCCTTCTTCACCTTTGTCCAAATAAATCCTGACCCAACGATGAATCACTGAAAAAACGATTCTATATTTACTTACAAGAGTTGAATATGATTCATGATCATTCACATATTCATTCACAATCCGTAACTTATATTCGAAACTATACTGCTTATTCTTTCCACCTTTTGGACGTCCCATAGTGTTCCTCCTATAAAAAAAGTAAACATCCTTTTTTATTGAATGTCTACTTTTAGTTTACTAGTTCATCATTGAACCTATCTTATTTTTTTATCCATTCATCACACAGTGAAGTTAAGTATTCGAAATTATTATGTTCAGGATGTTCAATTACCTCTTCTAAACATGCATTTAGAAATTGCGATATCTCAACATAAGGCATTTTTTTGCGGACACATTCATCACCTTTAATCTTTAATTGGGCTAATGTATAGGCTTCTTGATTGAGATGGATATCAGAGACAAGCTTCATAATCTCCTCAAAGGTTGATGCATCAAGTTGATTAAGTGCTCGATGAAGTTGACATAAAGCTCCAAAAGCATCCATGGATATTCTTCGGAGTAATCCTTTAATATGAACTTTATCTGCTTGCGGTATCACAAAGGCATGTTCATCAAGCATAATGAGTAAATCTTTTTCTTTACGAGTAAAGGCGAAGATATTCATTACTTCAGAGAGTGATTGATACTTTGGCTTAAATACAAGTAACCATTTGACTAATGGATGAAAGACTTCCTCAAAAGAGTAATTATGATAAAAATATTCTAGTGAGTAAGCTTCTTTAAAAAGCTGTTTTAGATGAACTTGAATATTCTTGAATCCAGATCCATTAAGGGTTTTTATGACTTCCTGAGTTATTCGCTCTCGAGATAGGGATTGAATTAATGGCGCATGATGAATGATTGCTTCTAAAGTGTTTTCTTCAATCATAAAATCACATTCACTTGCAAATCTTAGTGCGCGTAGTATTCGTAAAGCATCTTCTTCAAATCTAAGGTGAGGATCACCAATGGTTTTTATTCGTCGATGATTAATGTCACTAAGTCCGTTCACAAGATCTATGAGACCTTTTTGTGGATTCCAATATAACCCATTTACTGTAAAGTCACGTCGCCAAACATCGTCTTGATATGAAATGACTTGACGAGTCTTTGGAAATCGATGAAACTCGTATTCACTATCATGACGATAAGAAGTCACTTGAAATACTGTGTCTTGAAATGAAATCGCAAGCGATTGATACTCAACCCCTTCTAACGATACGATATTATCTTTAAACATCGCTTTAATCTCATCAATACTTGCGGATGTGGTAATATCCACATCATGCGTACTTCGACCTATGAGGGCATCTCTTACGCTTCCTCCCACCACAAAAGCTTCATGATTATGAGCTTGAAATTGGGAAAGAAAATCGAGTATCGTTTGATTAAAGGTTATCATATTTTCATAATAACTAAAAATTTCACAAATGACAACTAGATTGCTAAAAATATCACATTATCATATAAAAAAAAGCATCATGATGATGCTAAATTGACTTTTAATAGACGAAGGCTATTTAATATCACGATGATGGTACTTAACTCATGAGCTAAGACTCCTTGTGGTAACTCCACAAGCCCAAACACATTGCTTATCATGAGAGATACAATAACCAAGATGGAAAATGCCAAGTTTTGGCGAATGATAGTGTTCATATTTTTAGCTAGATGTTTAAGTTTTATAAGGGCTTCAAGCGAGTTTTGTGTAAGAACAACATCGGCTGTTTCTAATGAAACATCCGTGGCACTACCCATAGCTACTCCAATGGTTGCTATCGCAAGACTTGGGGCATCGTTGATGCCATCACCCACCATCATGACTGCACCTAATGAGGATTGATATGATTCAATAATCTTTACTTTGTCCTGAGGTAAGCATTCAAAGTGCATTCGATCAATGTTCGCAAGTTTTGCCATGGCCACTACACTACCTTCTCGATCACCACTAACAAGTACAGGGGTAATTCCTAGTTTCTTGATGGAGGCCATTGTTTGAGGTACCCCCTCACGGAGTTGATCTTTTAGAATTACTCGGGCAACACAATGCTCATCCACCACTACATTCACCACACTGACATCATCATCTAGATTTAGTTGACATGCATCCTTCCCTTCATATCGCCCAACATGAATGGTATGATTCTCATAATTTGTGATGAGTCCATATCCTGCTTCTTCTCTTGTACTAAGGTCTAGTTTTTCAACATCTTTAAAATGATTCACAATGGCCTTTGCCAGTGGATGTGAAGATTGTTGTTCCATGCTCACAAGGAGTGAATTAATCCAATGCTTGTCCACACCATCTGAATAAACCACATGATCCACTCGCGGTTTACCTTGAGTAATGGTTCCTGTTTTATCAAACATAATCACTTTGATTCGATGTAAATTTTCAAGTGATTCTCCACCTTTAATGAGAATGCCTTTACTTGCGGCATTTGATAAAGATGAAAGAATTGCAGGAGTAATCGAAGCGACTACAGCGCATGGAGATCCTACGACTAATACAATAACACCACGATAGAAGGCATCACTCCAAGACAACCAACCAAATAGTGGAGGTAAAACCATGAAAGATGCACTAATCGCAAGGACGACATAGACATAAACGCTTTCAAATCGATCAATAAAGGTTTCAGATTTAGTTTTCTTTTCTTGAGCTTCTTTAACGAATTCGACAATTTTGTTAACAACCGATTGAGTTGGATCGACTAACACTTGGATTAAAATGGTGGCTTCTTCATTAATTGACCCTGCATAAACACTATCATGCTCGTGTTTGAGTACAGGAAGATATTCTCCTGTTATTACAGACTCATTAAATGATGATGATCCTTCCACAATGATGCCATCCACAGGGACTTGTTGACCGACTTTGACCATGACAATGTCGTGTATCGACAATTCACTGATATTCACTTCTTTCTCAATGCCATTTTGTACTTTAATGGCTTTTTGAGGGGTTAATTCTAATAAAGCTTTGAGTGCTTTTTCACTTTTTGATCGTGCGATTTCCTCCAGAATACCTGAAGTCGCAAAAATAAAGATTAATATTGACCCTTCCGCAAAGTCTTGAGTAATAAAGGCGGCCACTGCAGCCAAAATCATTAAGAACTCTACATTAAGTGACTTATCCTTAAGGGTATTTTTCCACCCTTCCATGGCTTTGTCATATCCCCCAATCGCAAAGGCACTGAGCCATAAAAGAAGTGTAAATGATGAAATAGGCTCTGTAGTAGTTAGGCTTGCGAAAACAATAAGAATTAAAGATATGACGACTCTTAGTATTTTGAATTTTAAGGACGTTGACATAGATACCTCTTTTTATAATTATACTCTTGACCAAAGCATTACACAAAGTCTAAATGCTATATATGTCAAATTTTATGTAACTTATCGCAGAATCATAAAACTAAATTTATATGAAACTATAATATAACTAACAGGGAGGTTCCTATGAAAAAGCTACTAATTCTTGCTTCATTAGTGTTATTGATAAGTGGGTGTGTCAGTCAAGCTCAAGAAAATACTGATCAATTACGACTTGCTCCACCTTATCTTGTGATCGATCAATTCTTTATTTATGATGAAACCATCCAAGGTGATAAGATGTGTGCCATGATGCTCGAATTTATCATCGAGCAAGATGGGGTCTCTTATGGGTTACCATGCTTGAAATCTGGAATGATTTCATTTGTGAGAAGTGATACTTACCAATCATTCAATATTTTCGAAATTATTGAGCAAGAACTGATTCCTCTAGAAGTTCTTGTTGAAAATAAGATCCTCATCGTCTTTGACTCAAATGAATAAAACCTTGGAAATCCAAGGTTTTATTTTACTCATCTAAATTAAAACTGAATCCTTGTTTAATAATGTTTTGCCCCATTTTCAAACGAATTGGATTTGCATAATTCATACGTTCACTCACTTGTTGACTAAATGGAGGCATACTTCTTCCTGGGTTTCTGGTATCGACATAGTTTTGCATTTGCTCATCCACATGTTTAAGTAATGGTAAATATTCTTGATGTGATACATACTCATCTTCAAATACACGCAATGAGTTTTCAAGGCGTGGTTTTAATGTAGGTTCAATATTGGGATGACCAATAAGAAGACCCACTACAGGATACGTAAGTGACGGTAAATTTAATGTTTTAATCAGTGTTTCATCATCATTATGAATTGCACCTAAATAGGTTGTTCCTAAGCCAAGGGATTCAGCAGCTGTGACTACACTTTGGGCCATAAGGCAAGCATCAGTAAACCCTTGAAAGAAGCGATCTACATCATGAGTATGATTAGCATGCTGTGCAACTTCCATCGCAATATGATGGTTTCGATGTTGATCCACCACAAAAATAAGTAGGATTGGAGCAATCGCCACATAGTCTTGTTTGCACACCTGAGCAATGATATCTTTTTTCTTTTGATCCTTCACATGAATGATAGAAGCTTGTTGCATTCCACTTGATGAAGCGGTTCGCGAAGCAACATCCATTAAAGTATTAAATACTTCCTCTTTGATGGGCGTTGTATGATACGAGCGTATGGTTTTATGGTTTAATAATGTTTGAATCGTTGAGTTCATGTTTATCTCCTTTCGTCACAATCATAAAAATAGTTTAACACAATGGAGGACCATTATGAAATTTTCACACCTAGAATCTATTAATTTAAGCCATAAAACTATCCTCATCACGGGGGCTAATGCTGGACTAGGTTTTGAAGCCGCAAAGTATTTCGCAAGTCAACAAGCCCACGTCATCGGTGCTGTACGTTCTATTAAACGCGGTCATGCTGCACAAGCATTGATACTAGAAACCTACCCACAAGCTAATGTGACTTTCTTAGAATGTGATTTATCATCAAAAGAAAGCATCGAACAGTTTGCATTAAAAGTGATTTCACAGTTTCCACTCATTGATATTTTACTCAATAATGCGGGTATTATGGCTATCCCTTATGCCACCACAAAAGAAGGATTTGAAATGCAGTTTGGTGTGAATCATTTAGGGCATTTTTACTTAACAGCATTACTTTTTCAACACCTCAATGAGAATGCTCGAATTGTTAATGTGTCCTCCCAGGCTCATCTTCAAGGTAACATGGATTTAGATGATCCTTTCTTTCACAAGAAACCTTATCAAGCATTTAAGGCTTATGCTCAAAGCAAGTTAGCAAACTTATTATTCACCCATGAGCTTAATGCTCGATTACACAATGATTCTAGAAATATTGTGGCGGTAAGCGCTCATCCTGGTGTTGCCATGACATCCCTCTTTGACAAAGTTGAAGTTAACTCAATCATTAAACTTCTAAAACCTGTCTTTGGGTTATTGGCTTCCAGTGCCTTTCAAGGGACAAAACCTCTCATCATGGCATGTTTAGATCCACACATTATCAAAGATAATTACTACGGGCCAGGTTCTAAGTTTAAACCTGATGATGTGGTACTGAGTAAAATGAGTCCTCTTGCGAAAGACAAAAACCTCGCCAAAGAATTATGGAGATTAAGTAACAATCTTACTCAGCAATCATTTCTTGAATAAATAAAAGCAAGCATTAAAGCTTGCTTATTTTTGATTTAAAACTTCATTTTCTACCGCAGAGGCCACTGAGACTGCTACTTTAGGGTTGAATGGAGATGGCACAATATAATCATCCCTTAGATCATGCTCCTCAATACAAGCGGCAATCCCATACGCTGCGGCTACTTTCATTGATTCAGTAATCGCACGTGCACGCACATTAAGAGCCCCTTTAAATAACCCAGGAAATGCTAAAACGTTATTGATTTGATTAGGATAATCACTGCGTCCAGTACCCACTATTCTAGCACCAGCTTGTTTAGCTAAATCATATGGGATTTCAGGATTTGGATTAGCTAATGCAAACACCATCGCATCCTTATTCATTGAAGCTACCATGTTTGAAGTCACGCAATCCGCCACCGAGACTCCAATAAATACATCAGCTCCTACAAACGCTTCTTCTAAAGTAAATAATACTTGATTTGGGTTGACTATTTCACTTAACTCTTTCGTTAAGAAATCATATTTATCATTTTTACTGCGGTGGATAACTCCATCTCGTTTGAATGCTTGAATATCTCTCACACCTAAAGCATGAATCATTTTGATGATTGAACTTCCTGCAGCACCTGCACCATTCACAACAATCTTTAAATCTTCAAGTTTTTTATGAGTTAATTTACATCCATTGATTAGAGCAGCACATACAACGATGGCGGTGCCATGTTGATCATCATGGAAGATTGGAATATCAAGTTCTGCTTGAAGACGACGTTCTATTTCTACACATCGTGGTGCAGAAATATCTTCTAAGTTAACGCCACCAAATCCAGGGGCAATTGCCTTCACTATTTTAATGATTTCTTCAGTATCTTGAGTGTCTAATACAATCGGTATTGCATCAACACCACCAAAGGATTTAAACAATGCAGCCTTCCCTTCCATAACTGGAAGTGAAGCTTCTGCGCCTAAATTACCTAGACCTAAAATGGCAGAACCATCACTTACCACCGCAATGGTATGGCCCTTCCATGTATAATCATAGGCTAAAGATTTATCTTTAGAAATCTCAATCACTGGATCAGCCACTCCTGGTGAATAGGCAATGGAAAGATCTTCTTTTGTTTTTAAACGTGGAACGATTCTTGTGGCAATTTTCCCACGCCATTGTTTATGCTTCTTAAGTGTATGTTTCATAGAGTCCCTCATCACGTCTATTATAACTGATGAAGGAGGAGTATCGCACCACAAAGTGCGATAATTGGTCTTAATTGACTTACACGAAATTTTACTTGGGAGTAAACTTCGATTAATGATGCCACTTTATCCATAGTCACTAACCACCAAGCACTCTTGGATTGTGGTTTATGACTTGATAATGGCCACATGTGGGATAAGATCATATTTTCACTTAAAGTGGATACTTCAAAGTGATTTTGAGTGGTTTCTAGCGCTGCAACAGGATGATCAAACAAGTGTTGCCATGAAGAAGGTGAGGTTTCATAGTGGTTATAAATAAATAGATCATGGCATAAGGCTCCTAACATAGCTTCTTTGTACTCAGGTGTATGACGAGTTTTCAAGAAAACTAAAAAAGCCACATTCAAGCTGTGATCGAATCGCGAAGTATAAAGATGTTGGTGGAAATCATGGAGTTTTTGAAAAACGTCCGATTTGATGATTTCATCATTTTCTTGTAGGAATGTAGGGAATAAAGGATGTGAATGAAATATGGACATAGTCAACCTCACTATGCGCATCACTTTAACATAAACAAAAACGATAATCAACAAAAAAGAGTCATTATAATGACTCAAAATTGTAGTTTTTTATGGGTTTTCAGGGGTCATCCCTAAGTAAATCTCAATTTTCGTACGTAGTTCCATCCCTAAACCCGGTGGAGTGAAGTAAAAATCATTTGTTTGAAGGATTGTATTACGAATCATAATGATATCTAGTTCTTGATATGGTGCGAAGACATACGCAAATACTTCATCATATAAAATAAGATCAACCATCAAACCCATAGCTGGGATATCAGTCGCAATACTCCATTCATCCATTCTGATATTTTTAAGAATTTCCTCAGAAATAATTTCATCTAATTGCACAAGAAGTCCATCATCCTCATAGTCTTCAGGAAGTAATTCTGCTTCAATAAGTGGATCTCTAAAGTACTGCATTAGAAATGATGGTATCATTTCAGAGATTAATCGTGACAAGACATATCCTTCAAGAACATACCCATGTGAGCTACCGTTTTCACTTACTACCCATAGTAATGTTCCTAAAGCATCTTCAAGCATGTAGATGGTTTCCCCATTATTCATGGTGACTATTGCATCATACCACAGCGTTTGATCAAATCTTTGTAAGTGAGGTGTCCAATTCGAATCATTGAGTAATACTGAAATAACATTATTATTATCATCATCTAATAACAAAGATTTATATTCTTCTGCAACCGCTCCTTTAACCATTAAGGTTTCAAAGCGATCAATCATAAAACGGTAGTCTGGATAAATCCATCCAAATAAAGTATCAAATGCAGTATTACTGCTGCTATACCAAACATCTGCACCATCATCTTTTACAAATAAGGTATCATTAGTTCTCGCAACATAGAACATATTGTCTTGGGTGTATAAAATTAGCCATGGGCTAAGTGATAAACTCATATCTACAGCCTTTAATGGTTGAAGTGTAAGGGTACGCAAAATGTTCACACTCTCCGACAACATCAAGTCTTTGGTTTGCCACTGATCTGGTGAACTCATGTAATCTACTCTCACAAACACCATCCCATCAAGATTCAAATCTTGATTCACTGGAGGAGTGATGGGCGTTGATGGAGAGCATGCACTTATCAATAACACTAATAAAAACACCAATATCTTTTTCATATCAACACCTCTATGGTGTAAGTGTAGTGAAGTGGACACCGTTTGTCAATGAAAGCATGTAATAAACTGTGATAGAATAAGGATAGTTAATCAATAATGTGAAAGAGAGAAAAAACATGGATAATTTTGTATTCGATAATGCCACAAAAATCTATTTCGGAAAAGATCAAGTTAAAGTCTTACCGACAATTCTTGAGAATTTTGGAAAGAATGTACTATTAGTGTATGGGGGTGGTTCGATTAAAAGAAGTGGTCTTTACGACACAATTTTAGAGCTTCTTAATGGTTATACTATTATAGAGTGTGCCAATGTAGAACCAAATCCTCATCATACTACTGTCCAACGTGGAGCTGATTTATGTAAATCTCATCATATCGATGTCATCCTAGCTGTGGGTGGAGGGAGTGTGATTGATGCCGCGAAAGTGATGGGAGCTGGTGCTTTCTATGATGGTCCAATTTGGGATATGGTTGTGAATCCATCATTAATTAAAGAAGTAATACCCATTGTAAGTGTACTCACTTTATCAGGAACAGGTTCTGAAATGAATCGTGGTTCTGTCATTACCAATACTGAACTCAATATTAAAAAAGGAACCGGTGGACAAAACTCACTGCCTTATGCATCCATTATCGATCCAACGTATATGATGACGTTACCTCCAATCCAAACTGCTGCAGGAGCAATCGATGCATTCTCACATGCTATTGAGAATTACTTTAAAGCTGACAATGATGCTTTCATGCAAGATGCCCTTAGTGAAGCAGTGATGAAAGCTGTGATTAAATATGCTCCAATTGCTCTAAAAGAACCGACCAATTATCAAGCACGTGCTAACTTAGCTTGGGCATCATCATTAGCGCTCAATGGTCTAACAGGGGTTGGTAAGCCTGGACCTTGGGCTGTTCATGCGATTGAACATGAACTTTCTGCATATCATGACTTAACCCATGGTATTGGTCTAGGAATCCTTATCCCAGTATGGTTAGGATTTATCCTTGAACAAGAACTTATGCCGATCTTTGTAAGATATGGTGTCAATGTTTGGGGCATAAATCCAAATCAAGATGACTCTTCCATTGCATACCAAGCGATTGATAAAACCATTGAGTTTTTCAAATCACTCAATGCTCCATTAACACTGACTGAAGTCAATATAGATTCAACACATTTTGCGGCCATGGCGAAATCTGCCGTGAAATTAGGTCGCTTAAATCAACATTTATTCCCACTTGATGAGAATGATGTTATGATGATTTTAAATCAGTGTTTGTAGGATAAATATTTATATAATTACAAGCTATTGCTCTAATCGCAATAGCATCAATAAGGAGCATTATGAAAAACAAGATCATCCTTATTGTAATCCTTTTACTCATCTTAGGTTTTTCACTCGCTTTCATCCCACGCTATCTCTCCCATTCCATTGCTTCAGGACGATATGAAAACCAAGATAATTTATTGACACTAATCATTAATGAAGATCAAAGTTTTAAACTAATCCCTGGTGTCACATCGATGTCATATTCGGGTTTAATTAAAAAAGAAGGACTAAGACTTGTACTTATCTCAACTGGCAAAGATGATTCGTTAATTAAAGAAGGAGAAGTGATTGCCGAGTTTGAAATTTTATTAGATAACACACTTAAGGCTAAACAAAGTTCACTTGTGCTCATGCAAGAATTATTGAATACTAGGATCAAAAGAAAAGAGTAATCTTTTCTTTTTAATTGACCAAGCAAAATACTTTAAATTTTACGCAATCTTGACGCAATAATGCATTTTGAATGTATTACACTAATAAAAGTGTATAATGATTTCATGACTAAAATTATCAAGATTACTACCCAACCCCAATTTGAAGCATTAAATCTAATCAAAAGAGAAGTTGCAAAACCTTCTATTGAACTATACCCTTTGTTGTACCAAGAAAGTGAACAAATGTATTCTCAACCCTTTGTCACACGATTACTTGCTGGCAACACACTTGTTGCCTATGGATACTTTCAAGAAGATATACTCCTTGGATATATTATTGTTGAATGGATGAAGATTAGTGAAAAAGGAGCATTAAGGGCTCGTGAGTTTGCTTATATACACGACTTAGGAACACTACCCTCTGCACGACATCAAGGGATTGCTACAGCACTACTCCAATACGTTGAACAACTTATGGAAGCACGTCACATTGTTGATGTGGAACTAGCCGTTCACATTGGTTTTCATGAAGCTATTCATCTTTATGAGAAATTAGGATATAAACCTCGAACCATTCGATTTCATAAAGCCATTAAATAGGGGCTGTAACGAATAAACAGCCACAAAGATAAATCAAAAGCCGAGAATCCTCAAAGAGGAACCTCGGCTTTTTGATATAATTAAGATATGCAAAACCTTAAATTACAATTAGAGTATAAACCAACTCAACTCATTTTACCAGTCAATTTAGAACATAAAATTGATGAAAACGATCCTGTTATCAGTTTTAAGGAAGTCGTAGGTGGACTTAAACTTTCTCAGTTTATTCAATCTTCTACCAAAGGAAGGAACGAGTACAACCCAGAGATGATGATTCATGTCATCCTATTTGGATTTATGGAAAACATTCGAAGT
>JAGXSD010000006.1 GCA_018333955.1 Erysipelotrichia bacterium | reverse complement strand
CGAAACGCTATCTGGATTAAGTGATGTATATTTCGCTCATCCCTATGCCTCTTGGGAAAGAGGAGCCAATGAGAAACACAATGGAATTTTAAGACGCTTCATTCCTAAGGGGAAATCCCTTAAAGATTATACGGTCCAACAGATCAAACAAATGATGCATTGGATGAATCACTTGCCTCGTAAAATACTCAATTATCAAACACCGACTGAATCCATCTTATTCCACTTTAATCAAATTCAAGGTACAAACGGTTCCTTAGTGACTTCTTAATTCAAAGTGGACGACTTCTCATTGCAATTTACGGATAAAATTCTATTCACTAAATACTTAAAATTCTTCATAATTACCCCCGCATTTATAATGTATCAAAGTAACTATGTTATCTCAAGTCAAATTTGATTATTTTTATATGTTTATGAGTTCTGTATGATAATAGTGATTAAAAAAACTCAATCATTCATGGATTGAGTCTTTTTTTACTAATTGTAGTGGTGTGGTGATGCATGTTGGATCACCGTCAAATGTTGAAATATCCGCTTTGACATGATAGTCCATATAATCTACATGAAGGGTTGCTTTGATATCTTTAGGTACCCAAATGCCTATAAATCCATTAGAGGCACTTGTCAGTGTTTCTTCAAGAAGTACCGTTCCATCTTCCGCAACAATTTTAATCTCAAAGGATTCATTTTGTAGCTCACCACGACATGATGTCAAGTAGTGAGTTAAGCATGTATGCGTCATTTCAATATATGGTGCCATGGAAATGTAAAACATGCCTTCAGGCAATGCAATCTTAGTTTGATCTCTTTCTGTTTCTAGTACTAGATTTGACGAGTTGATGTACGCAGTTAAGCCAGTTTTATCAATGCTGGATGTTTCTAATGCTTCAACCATTTCTTCAACACTTAAAGATTCTAGTTGATAAGCTTCTAAGATCGATTTACGTCCAAAACCACTGAATTGCCATATGAGTCCCATCACCACAACGATGATGATGATTATTAATCCTTTTTTCATAGTTCTCCTTATGTCTTATTTGACACATTCATTTTCTCATAACAAAAGCAGAAATGCTTGCGTATAAATGTTGTAAAAGTGTAAGAAAAAAGACGCAAAGCGTCTTTATCCATGAACAACACGTGCCAAGAAGGCCTTAGTTCGCTCGTGAGTAGGGGAGTTAAATAAAACTGAAGGATGGGCAGCTTCTACCACAACCCCTTGATCCATAAACACAACTTTATCCGCAACATCTTTCGCAAAACTCATTTCATGAGTAACAATAAGCATGGTTAAGCCTGATTGAGCCAATTCCTTAATAACATCAAGCACTTCTCCCACGAGCTCAGGATCTAGTGCTGAAGTGGGCTCATCAAGTAGAAGTACTTTAGGATTCATACATAAAGCTCTTGCAATGGCGACACGTTGTTTTTGTCCTCCTGAAAGTTTTGTGACATTCATCGACGCAAAATCAAGCATTCCCACTTTTCTAAGATTCTCTAATGCAATGCTTTCGGCTTCCTTAACACTTCGTTTTAGAACTTTAATTTGTGCTAATGTACAGTTTTTTAAGACATTTAAATGAGGAAACAAATTAAATGATTGAAATATCATGCCTACACGAGTACGATACTCATCAATATTAAATGATGCTGTAATATCCACATCATCGACAACAATGCTGCCACTATTCGGGGTTTCAAGTAAGTTAACACATCGTAGTAAAGTGCTTTTTCCCGAACCTGATGCCCCAATTAAGCACACAACCTCACCTTCATTGACGGTTAAACTAATATCATTTAATACGTTTTGAGAGCCAAATGATTTGTTTAGATGCTGAATTTGAATCATGATTGACCTCCTTTACGTTTAAATCCGAAGAAGTTATTGGCAGATGAGCTTGAAGCCCCGACTAATCCTTCTGGAGTGTCAAGCTTCTTTTCAATGATTCGAAGAATTTGAGTCGTCGTGAATGTTAATGAAAGATAAATTAATGCAGTGATAAAGAATGTGTCTCTAAACCTAAAGACAATACCAGCCACCGCTGTGGATTGAAAATATAGTTCACTTACACCAATTACATTCAATACTGCACTATCTTTGATATTCACCACAAATTCATTTCCAATGGCTGGAAATGCATTTTTAATCGCTTGAGGTAAAATGACAAAGATCATGGTTTTAACATGGTTCAGACCAAGTGAACGCGACGCTTCATATTGACCTTTATCAATCGATTGAATTCCAGCTCGAATAATCTCAGCCATGTATGCTCCTGTATTAATCGAAACAATCACAACCCCTGCCACAAGGGGAGTCCATCCTAATAGTGGTCTTAAACCATGATACAAGAAAATCGCCTGAACAATCATTGGTGTACCACGGAAGATTTCAATGTATAAATTTGCGATCACTCTTAAAACAACTTTAATAATGCGGACAAAAAGTAAATCTTTTTTTTCAATCTTAAGTTGTTTTAAGGATGCGAAGAATAATCCAATAAATAATCCAATAATTGTAGCGCTCAGTGAAATCAGCAATGTGTTTCGAACTCCGAACCAAAACAACGGTGCATAGCGCTCATAAATGCCTAAAGCCCCACCGATTAAATCAGGGGGCAATGGTGCACGATTCACTACTCAGGTTGTCTTGCGATGGCATCAGCCATCCAAGTATCACGTTGTTCGGAGCTAATGTTTGCTAAAATAGCATTAATACTTGCAAGAAGTTCAGTGTCACTTTGACGAAGTGCTACAGATACGGTAGTATCTTCAACATCAGTTGTGAATCCACTTCCTTGCGCAAAACGAATAATCGTTAAATCTGGGTTGTTTCTTACAATCGAAATGGCCACAGGATTTTCTGATACTAAAGCATCAGCTTCAAGTGACATCACAGAATTCACAAGAAGAGGGAACGTTGCAAGGGGAGTCATGTGAGTCACACTTGGAATTTGAGGGACTAATGAATCATGGAAGGTACCACGTTGTGCCACAACTTTGGCCCCAGTGAAATCAGCGAGTGAAGTTGCGGATGCAAAGACTGAGTCTTTTCTAACAACCATAACCATATCACTTGCGTAATAAGGAGCAGTGAAGGCAACACGTTGACGACGTTCTGCCGTATCAGTCATCCCTGCAACAATCATATCAATTTCTTTTGATGCTAAGGCAGGTTCTAATCCTTCCCAAGCAATTTGCTTAACAACTAATGTTTTTCCTAGTTCAGAAGCAATTTGGCGTGCAATAGTTATATCATAACCATCACAATACCCAATGTTACCTTCAATCTTCACTGAAGTTTCGCTAGCTTCGAGTTGAGTCCAGTTAAATGGAGCATAATCACATTCTAACCCAACAATAATAGTGTTCTCTGAAGAAGTGGACGGTGCGCATGCAGCTAAGGCTAATGAGATCATTACGCCAATTAAGATTTTTTTCATATTTCCTCCTGAAACAAAAAAATCGTGAAAGAGTCACGACCAACACAAGTGATAGCTCCTCTTCTTTCGAAGGAGTGTTGTATGTCTTTCATACAACCCCATAATGAATGTTTGCCAACAATCATTATTCGGCGATGATTACCTTTCGTAAGTGTCAATGTCTGCCGACTCGACTTACTACTCATTTGCATCGCTACCTCTAGATTTAAATGTGAGTAAAGTATAAAAGAGTTATCCCATGATGTCAAGTTAAAGATGCAGGTTACATTAAACTTTGATATAATACCTTCATGAAATCTATTCATGGCGTCCTTGCTATTAACAAACCTCCCCATATGACAAGCTTTGATGTTTGTCATCATATCAAAAGACTTACCAAATCAAAAGTTGGACATACTGGAACGCTTGATCCTGATGCGACAGGCGTACTTATCGTGTGTGTTGGTGCGACCACGAAGTACGTTCCTTTTTTAATGGGACAATCTAAAGTGTATCAATCTACGCTTCATTTAGGAACGCACACGCATTCACTTGATACAAGTGGAACGATCTTAGACACTCAACCCATTACATCATTATCTTTTGATGAATGGAATCAACTTATAATGGGTATGATCACAACTCATCATTTAAGTGTTCCTCAGGTTTCAGCGATTAAAGTTGATGGTGAACGCTTATATAAACAACCCAATATTGATCCCAATGATATACCAGTTAAAGCAATGCACGTCTATGATGCAAAGTTGATAGAAGTGACACCAAGTTCAATTACACTTCAAATGCATGTGAGTAGTGGAAGCTATATTCGCTCACTTAATGTTGAATTGGCTAAACGATCGCATAATCTAGGCACAACATCAGACATTATTCGCATTAGAAATGGATCGATATTACTTGATCAAACGCAAGACATCCCACAAAGTCTTGAAGAGTTGAATTTCTTAAATCCTAAAGATTTATTTTCTGTTTTTCCTTATGTGATTTTAGATGACATTACACCTATTTTACATGGTAAAATAGTATCACTTGATTCAAGTGAACCAATGGTGTGTGTGTTAGTGGATGACCAACCCTTTGCGATATTAGAAAAAGTTGAAACAGGTTATCGAGTGAAAAGAGGTTTATGGTATGAAAACATGGGTGATTAATGATCATCAAGTCCCACAAGAATGTGAATCCTTTGTGGCATGCATTGGTTTTTTTGATGGACTTCACATTGGCCATCAAGCACTTATTGAAAAGACAAAATTGATTGCCAAGGAGCAGGGGATAAAGACTGCCATGATTACATTCTTTCCTCATCCATCCTCGGTATTACAACATAAACAGGTCATGTATTTGACTCCTCATTATCTGAAACAACAACTCCTAGAATCTTATGGGTTCAATTATCTTCTTATTGTGAATTTTACCCTCGATTTTTCTAAACAAAGTGGGGCTTCATTTATCGAAAACATTCTGTGTCGATTACCTTTGAAACATCTTGTGGTTGGCTTTGATTTTAGATTTGGTTTTCAAGGAAAAGGGGATGTTCATCTTCTTACCCAATCACAATCTTGCTTTGAAGTCAGTGTCATCGATCAAATTAGTGATCAGCACAATAAAATCTCCAGTACACTTATAAAAAGCTTAATCAGTGAAGGCAATGTCGCATTAGCTCATGAATATTTATCTCGACCTCATCAAGTGCGTGGTCAGGTTGTTCAAGGTAATCAACGTGGTAGAACAATTGGATATCCTACTGCCAATGTGGATGTCTATGATGATGTATTAATTCCTGCTCCTGGAGTATATATTGCGCAAGTTACGCATAATCACAAGACATATCCTGCCATGGTTAATATTGGCCACAATCCAACTTTTAATGCTAAACATGATGTATCCATTGAAGCATATATCCTGGAATTTAATGAAACTATCTATGGTCAAACTCTAGTCGTTCATTTCTTAGATCGCATTCGTGATGAAAAGAAATTCAATTCAATTCAAGAACTCATTAATCAACTCCATCAAGATAAGCAAAGAACGATTGATTATTTTAAAATGTAAGTGTTTACAACGTCAAAAAATGAAAAAAAGATGCAAAAACACTTGCATCTTTGTTTTTCTTGGGTATAATAACTTCATTACATTGAAAAAGAGTAGTAATGAGCAAGATTCATTCTAGCGACTTGTGATTTGGTGAAAGACAAGATGATATCACTCATGAACGTGCTTTGGAGTAAGGGAAGGGCAAATCTTCTCTCGCGGACTTCGGCGTTATGAAGAAGTGTTGATTAATATTTATGATTAATCAAAATTAAGGTGGTACCACGATTCAAATCGTCCTTTCGTTTAAGGATGATTTTTTATTTTTTACGGAGGTGATGTCATGAACATTGATTTTACGAGGATTATTCCACGAATTCCTTACATTCTTGAAGGAGTCCAAGTTACATTAACGATTGCTCTTGTGGCAGCGCTTATTGGTTCTATTCTTGGATTTACCATTTCATTAATTACAAGCAAAAAAGGTTTTTTTGGAAAAGTATTGTTTCTATTTGTGGATTTCTTTCGTGGAACCCCACTTTATTTCCAACTCTTCTTCTATCATTATGGACTACCACAGGTAATTCCAGGATTTCTACCTACAGCTTACCACAGTGCCTTCGTCATCTTTTCAATCAATTCCGCAGCCTATTTATCAGAGATATTCAGAGCTGGAATTCAATCCATTGATAAAGGTCAAATTGAAGCTGCACGAGCATTAAATATCTCCACATGGGATATCGTCGTGGGAATCATTATTCCCATTGGTGCGAAGAATGTTCTTCCTGCCATCATCAATGAGTTTATCACATTGATTAAGGAGACCTCTGTAGCTGCGGTAATCTCAGTGAATGAAATTATGAGGCGTCATACGATCGTGGCGGGGACGACCTTCAGAGCGTTTGAAAGTTTAATTATTGTCGGGTTAATATATTATACCTTAACAAAAACACTATCAATTGCTGGTAAAGTAGTCGAAAGGAAGTTACGCTATGATTTACGTTAATCAACTCAATAAGTATTTCCAAGACTCTCATGTTTTGCAAGATGTCTCTATGACATTTGATCCACATTTAACGTATGCCATTATTGGCTCGAGTGGAAGTGGCAAATCAACCTTACTTCGATGTTTAAATGGTTTAGAAACGCCTACATCAGGACATGTCAAAATTGATGATGTGGATATCTTTGCAAGTAAAGAAAACTTAAGTAAAGCACGAAGTAATATGGGGATGGTGTTTCAAAACTTCAATCTCTTTGAACACAAAACAGCCATTGAAAATGTGATGTTTGCGCTAATCAAAGTCAAGAAGATGAGTAAAGAAGAAGCCTTTAGCGTTGCTTCAGTCGCTTTAGATAAAGTGGGATTATCTCATCGCTATAACAATTATCCACATCAACTCTCTGGTGGTGAAAAACAACGTGTCAGTATTGCACGAACCTTAGCCATGAGCCCTCAACTTGTTTTATTTGATGAACCAACAAGTGCCCTTGATCCTGAAATGACGATTGAAGTACTTAAAGTCATTAAAGCATTAGTCAAAGATGGTTTAAAATGCATCTTAGTGACTCATGAAATGAGTTTTGCGAAAGAAGTGGCCGATATGATTGTTTATATGGATCAAGGCAAAATACTAGAAGTCACCCCTAGTGAAACTTTCTTCACACAACCTACAACCCCAAGAGCAGTTCAGTTCTTAAGTCATACACAATTTAAAGGAGAAACACAATGAAAAAAGCAATCTTAGCAGTTTTAACCCTCGTCTTCATCCTTAGTGGATGTGTCCAACAAAACACACAAGATACTATTACCATCCTTACTTCTTCTGGATATCCTCCCTACGAAATGATTGATGAAGATGGGAATCTTATTGGATTTGATATTGATTTTGGTAATGCTTTAGGAGAAAAACTAGGTGTTCAAGTTAAATGGGAAGATATGGATTTTGATGGCATTATTGGTGCTTTAAATTCAAATCGTGGAACGATGGCGATTGCAGCGATGTCACCAGATCCAGAGCGTGATGTTGATTTCTCAATTCCATATTATGTTGGCGCAGAAGAAAGTCCATTCTTTATTTTAACCTTAGCAAGTGGCGGGGTTGTTGATTCAAATGACTTAACAGGTAAAAAAGTTGGTGCGCAAATTGGAACAATTCAAGAATCATTATTAAATAAGATTATCTCTGAATTTAGTTTAGTTGCTGATCCTAAGCAAAATGTCTCACAACTCGTTCAAGAAGTCCTTACAGGACGTTTAGATTTTGTTCTAATTGAAGGACCTACCGCGCGTGAATATGTGCTTGAGTTCCCAACATTAACTACCTTCGAATTATCACATCCTGAAGTCACTAAATATATCGAAGAAGTTGCAGGGGTCTCTGTCGCATTACCACGTAATTCCGAATGGACTGCTCGTGTTAACGCAGCGATTCAAGAACTCATTGATGATGGTACACTTGATGCCCTCATTAAGAAATGGTTCACAGAGTAACATTTAAAGAAGCATATAGATTAACGTCTATATGCTTTTATTTCTAATGTATTGACTGAAAAGATTGAAACTCTTCATTGATTCCTAAGGTTTCTATCTTAACTCATTAGAAATTTATGATATAATATCAACAACGAGGTGAACTTATGTCAGCTGAATTTATCAAATTACAAAGCAAAGAAAACTTAGGTGAAATCACATTAACAAAAACGGCGTTTGAGTTAATTGCTTTACATTCAATTGAAGAAGAGAAAGCCGTTGTCGTTCCTCATCAATTGTTAGTAAAACCTGTGATTGTTAAAATCGTTAATAATCAACTGAGCATCGCATGTGATGTTCAAGTAAAACATGGCAAGAATGTGAGTAAAACACTAACTGCCTTACAAGAGCGAATATTCAATAATATCCTCATGATGACGGAAGTCAAACCTTCATCAGTCGATATTAAAGTTGTTGGATTTGTGTTCTAAACCCCTTAGGGGTTTTTCTTTGTGCTTTGATTGATTCATGATACAATAATTTCGGAGGTTCTATGACAAGACGTAATAAACGAATCAGTGCCATCATGTGTTTCTTTCAATATTTCTCATACAAGCAAGATATGGAAATGATTATTGAAACATTTGAAAAAGATATTGTTCCTGAGAACTATAGTGAGTATTTCGTGCTCTTTAAAGATGATTTTAAAGAACTACTTATTGCGGCTGTAGCTCAAGAACAACTAATTATTAATACTATAAATAATCTTATTCCTCAAGGATGGACATTTGATCGCTTGCCTCTTATTGATCGTGCTATCTTGTTTATGGCTATTTCAGAAATTACGTTAGAATTCGATGATAAAGCCATTATTATTAATGAAGCCATTGAAATCTCAAAACTATTCTGTGAAGAGGATCAATATAAATATATCAACGGAATCCTTGATCGACTATGAGTATGCAAACACCATGGACTGTCTCTGACTTAAATAGAATCATTAAATCTACGTTGGAAGCAACACCGTTTTTTGAACGTGTCAGTGTTCATGGGGAATTGTCTAATCTTACCAAAGCTAGTTCTGGTCATTGGTATTTTACCCTGAAAGATGCAACATCACGGCTTACTTGCGTGATGTTTTCTTCTGCCGTTCGTCATCTCAATCATCCTTTTAAAGAAGGTGATCAAGTTGAAGTGGTTGCTCGTGTGACTTTTTATGAACCAGGAGGTACACTTCAACTTAATGTATCAAGCATGCAATTATTTGGAGTTGGGTCACTGTTTGCACAATTAGAACAACTCAGAATGAAACTTCAGAAAGAAGGTTTATTTGATCAAAGTCGTAAGAAACCTCTCCCTCGTTTTCCTAAAAGCATTGGTGTCATCACTTCACTCGGTTCAGCCGCCCACGCAGACATTCTTAAGACGATTTCTAGTCGTTGGCCAGTCGCAAAGATTACTTCACATGGAAGTCTTGTGCAAGGTGAGGGGAGTGTCTTAGAATTAATTCAGGCATTGAATAAAGCGGATCATGCTCACCATGATGTTCTTATCATTGCGCGTGGTGGAGGTTCGATTGAAGACTTATGGAGCTTTAATCATGAATCATTAGTTCGTCACATTTGTACCCTCAAAACTCCAATTATTTCTGGCGTGGGACATGAAAGTGATACAACATTAATTGATTATGTTGTTGATGTTCGTGGCCCAACCCCAACCGGGGCTGCAACACTGTGTACTCCCTTAATGGGTGAAGTCATTCATCTTTTTGATCAAGTTGGATTACGACTACAATATCTGATTAACAATCAATTGTCTCAAGCATCAACAAATCTTTCACATCAAATAGCTACGTTACAGCGCTTAAGTCCACAAAAACTTGTTGAAAGAAGACGATATCTTGTCGAAAATGCATCATTAAGATTAAATCAAGTGATTGCTAGACCCAATCTAAGAATCAAGCTTGAGCAGAAACAAAGAGCATTTGATTTATCAATGGAGCGACTCATTCAAAATCGATCTAATCAGCTCACTCACTTAACACATCAGTTATCCTCCCTTGATATGATGCAACCCTTAAAACGAGGCTTTGCACTTCTTCACAGTGATGATCGATTAATAACTAGTGTAAAGCATGTCCAAGTGTCACAATCAATAAACATTACGCTTCAAGATGGTAGCTTGCAAGCGGATATTCAATCAATAAAGGAGAATTCTCATGAATGAACATACATTTGAATCTGCATTAGCTCGATTAAATGAAATTATTGCTTTACTTGAAAAAAACGAAGTGTCATTATCTCAAGCTGCAACCTTATATCAAGAAGGGCAAGATTTACTTAAGTTTGCCCAAACCCAACTTACACAATTTGAATCACTCATTGAACCTAAAGGAGAATAAGATGAAACACTTGGTAGATTTAACCTTTAAACATGAACATCCTTCTTCAGTGCTTGAAAGTGCTTTATATACTCTTAATGCTCCTAGTAAACTTATTCGATACCAACTCGTGCATACACTTTGTGAAGATTTAGGTCTTTGTGAAACTCATGCGAACCTATTTGGTTTAGCATTAGAATGTGTTCATGCTTATTCATTAATTCATGATGATTTACCAAGTATGGATAATGATACGATCAGACGAAATCAACCCACAAATCATTTAGTCTATGGTGAAGCAACCGCATTATTAGCAGGTGATGGTCTTCTAACAAAAGCTTTTGATTTGATTGCACATTCAGGATATAACGATCATGTGAAAGTTGAACTTATAAAGTTGTTATCAAGAAAAGCAGGTTTATCGGGCATGATTTTAGGTCAACAACTTGATATGGAATTTGAAAAACAAGACATTACGATGGATGATTATGTAAAGATGTCTGCTCTTAAAACAGGACAGCTTTTTGCGGCTGCCCTCATGGGTGCTGCCATTATTTCAAATGATGAAACTCGATTATCTCATTATCAAGTTTTAGGTGAGAACTTTGGTGTTGCTTTTCAAATTCAAGATGATTTACTTGAAGTGACATCCGATGCCCAAAGTATAGGAAAATCACTTTCTGATGCGAATAATAATAAGAAAACATGTGTTACTATAATTGGGGTTGAAGCTTCAATAGCTTATTTAAATGACTTATTTGATGATATTGAGCAACAATTTTCATATTTAGGACTTGTAGGTTCAAAGACTCATCAACTTATTGAATCATTAAAGGCTCGAAAAAAATAGTTTATGCGCTTAGATTTAAGAGTAGCTCAACAGTTTCATAAATCGCGCTCAGCAAGTGCTGATTTTATTAAACGTGGATTAGTGCTAGTGAATGGAAAAATTAATATTAAACCAGCCTATGAGGTTATTGAGGACGATGATATCACACTAACCCTTGAAAAAACCTACGTTTCTCGAGGTGGTGAAAAACTAGCCTCATTGCTTCCGTTTTGTCCATTCTCTGTGGTTGGTCTTCATGCGATTGATGTGGGCTCATCCACTGGTGGTTTTAGCGAATGCTTACTTGATTTTGGGGTAGAATCCTTAGTATGTGTAGATGTCGGTGTCCATCAACTTCATGAAAGTTTAAGGGATCATCCTAAGATAACATTATATGAAGGTGTATCTATCCTTGATTTACATCAATTCGTTGATAAAACATTTGATTTACTCGTCATGGATGTCTCATTTACATCAATCTTGCATGTGTTTGATGCTTTAGATCGTTTCGTGCATCATCAAGCTTGGTTAATACTCCTTTATAAGCCTCAATTTGAGGTGGGAGCAAAGTTTTTAAATAAATCTGGTATCGTCAAAAATCCTCGACAAGGTAAGCAAGTTCAAGATCATATTATTGAAGTCATAAAAACTAAAGGATTTCGCTTTGTCTTAGCCAAGGATTCAATGATTAAAGGAAAAGATGGTAATCAAGAAACATTCCTTGTGTTTCAAAAAGTGGAGGGTGTATGATCATTTCGCTATATGTTGAGAATTTCGTGCTCATAGATTCAATCAGTTTAGATTTCAAACAAGGTTTCAATGTCTTTACTGGTGAGACGGGGGCAGGGAAGAGTTTATTGGTGGATGCAATTTCACTTCTTTGTGGTGCAAAAGCGTCATCATCACTCATTAAAACAAATCATGAGAGTGCAAAGGTTGAAGGAGTCCTTCTCATTAAGTCTGGATCTTTTAGTGAATCGTATGCTCAAGAAATGGGCATTGATTGTAGCGATGTGGTGGTATGTTCGCGTGAAATCTCAAAAGATGGCCGAAATGTTTGCCGTATTAATGGAAAAATTGTCCCCTTGTCTTTACTCAAGGATTTGATGGCATTTGAGATAGATATTCATTCTCAACATGACACAACTTACTTACTTAATGAAAAACAGCATCTTCATCTAGTGGATCAAGGCATCGATGGATCGATAAAAGATGATGTTAGAAAAGCTTATCAACACTATAAGCATGCTAAGGAACAACTCGAAGCATTTCAAAAATCAGTTCTAAGTGAAAAAGATTTGGATTTCGCACGATTTCAGCTTGCGGAAATTGAAACGTTTAATCCTTCCATTGAGGATTATGAAGCGTGCGAACAAGATATTAAACGGATGAGTGCTTATGAAAAACTTGTGAGTAAAACAAGTCAAGTCATTGATTTATTTGATCAAGACCAGGGTGTTTTGTCCATGTTGTATCAATCGATGAAGCTTCTTCAATCCTGTCATGAAGATGACGTCATACTCCAAGCTGGACACTCTATGAATGAAGTGGTTGCACTCAGTGAGGATATTAGAACAACGCTTTATCACCGCCTTAACTCAATGTCTTTTGATCAAGACGTTTTTGATGATCTTAATCATCGAGTTTTAGGTTATGAGAAATTAAAACGCAAACACGGAGGATCACTTGAAAGTCTACTTCGAATTAAAGAAGAATTATCTCATCAAATTCTCATGGTTGATGACCATGAATTTCATGCGATTAAACTTGCGAAAGAAGTGGAACAAGCCTATAAACTCTTTGAGAGTAAAGCGTATGAATTATCCACTTTACGAAAACAACGTGCAAATCAACTTGAGTTAGGTATTAATCAACAACTTTCGGATTTATCACTTCCTCATGCTGAGTTTAAGATTTTCTTTTCAGAAGAAAAACCTTCAAGTTTAGGCATTGATAAAGTTGTGTTTCATATCAAAACTAATCCAGGATCACCAATGGGACCCCTTTCTAAGATTGCCTCAGGCGGTGAATTGTCTCGACTTATGCTTGGTTTAAAAACTGTCTTTACACCATTAGCGGACATACAAGTCCTCATATTTGATGAAATTGATGTCGGTATATCAGGTCCTATTGCGAAACAAATTGGGCTTAAAATGCGTCAATTATCACAAACAATCCAAGTTTTTAGTATCACTCATTTAGCGATGGTTGCAGCAGTAGGCGATCGTCACTTTAGAGTAAGTAAACATGTGCAAAATGATGTGACTCATGTGGATGTACTTGAGCTCTCATTCAAAGAACGAATTGAAGAATTAGCACTCATTGCTTCAGGTAGCCTAAGTGAACGTTCCATTCAAGCGGCCAAAGAATTATTAGAAAGTGTACATGAATAAAAGAATTATTTTCCATGTGGATATCAATGCATTTTATGCGACGGTCGAAGAAATCGATCATCCACATTATCAAGGTCAACCTATTGCGGTCGCACCTCTTCGCAATCAAGCCATCATTACCACATGTAATTATGTGGCGAGATCGTATGGTGTAAAAAGTGCGATGAGTGTATTAGAAGCAAAAAAGTTATGTCCACAGCTTGTTGTGACAGGCTTACATTTTGATCGTTATCAAGAAGTATCAGATGCGTTTATTAGTTTGTGTGAGTCTTTTTGTGATGTGGTGGAAGTGGCTTCGGTTGATGAATGTTATCTTGATATGACTCAATCCATATTAAGATATAAACGTCCTCTCGATGCAGCGATGGACCTTCAAATGCGCATCCGTGATCAACTTCATCTTAATGTTAGTATAGGAATTGCGTCAAATAAGTTTTTAGCAAAAGTTGCAAGTGACTTAAAGAAACCAAATGGGATTTCAATCATCAGAGATAACGAACTCAAATCAAAACTTTGGCCTTTACCTTTACCAGCGATTGTGGGGGTAGGGAAGAAGATGAATGAAGTTTTATCCTCATTTGGGATACATACCGTGTATGATTTAGTTCATATCAGTGATGATTCCCTTGCACAAATCCCGTTAAATTTAAGACCCCTTATTGATAAATGTCATGGTCATGATGACAGTATTGTGAATCAAAGTAAAGAACATAAATCAATGGGACAAAGTCGAAGTTTAGGTTATGATTGTGATGATGAGAAAACCCTAACTTTAGTATTGAATGAATGTGTCAGTGAACTAATTTTACGAGCTAAAGAAGAGCAGATTCTATTTAAGAACATTATAGTGGGGATAAAAGATGATTCGTTTGAGAGTCGCTCTAAATCCATAGTATTTGATACACCAACCTCAGATTTTGGAATTATTTATGAACATGTGAATGTTTTATTCGATCAATTATTTGAGAACAGCGTTAGACATATTAGTGTGAGTTGTTCTAAAATGATAGATGAGAAGGAACATTATGCACAACTGACCTTATTTGAACTATGAGAGATCTAAAACCGTTTGAACATTATTGTAGCTATACCCTAGGGATTAAAGAGAGCTCAACATCCTCTTATGTGAGTGATGTCACTCGATTTTTAGATTTTGTGGAATCCAATGAATTTAAAGAACTAAATGCAGATGTGGTTGAACAATACTTTCTTAGTGGATGTCATGGACTTCAAAAAAGCACGCTTTCACGCTATTTAAGCGCGATTAAGGCGTACATTCATTTTACGAGTCTTAATACTAATCAATTTGATTTCACGGATCTATTGACCTATGAATTCAAATCAAGGCGACTTCCCAAATCAATTTCTTTCAATGAGTTTGATGTGCTCCTAGAAAGTGCGCAATCCAGTGATGCCCATGAGGATGAATACTTAATTATGATGTTGTTATTTACAACAGGACTTCGAGTGAGTGAATGTGTTGAACTCATGATAAACTCAATTTCAATGAAAGATAAGACCATAAAAATAGTGGGTAAAGGGGATAAAGAGCGAATCGTACTTGTCCATGATCAATGTTATGATGTTCTTACAAAGTATTTAAATGACATTCGACCTAAGCGACTTACAAGTAAGTCTATGCGTGTTCTAATTCAACCCAATGGAAAAAACTATACTCGACAAAAGATTCATGAGTTAGTGAAAGCTTGTGGTCAGCGAGTGGGCCTCCCAATGATGCATCCTCACCGGCTTAGACATGGTTTCGCTTCCACATTACTTTCTCAAGGAGCAGATTTAAGAAGTGTCCAAACATTATTAGGTCATAGTGATATTAAGACGACACAGATTTATACGCACATATCTGATCAATCATTACATGAAAAATATCATGCCTTCCACCCAGGAGCGCAGATAAAGAAGGAGAAAAAATGAAATTCAAACGTATATTTACCATCGTATTAGATTCAGTAGGAGTAGGGGAACTGCCTGATGCGAAGGATTACAATGATGAGGGGGCGGACACGTTAGGTCACATTGCCAAGGCCGTCAATGGTTTACACTTACCAAATTTAGCATCTTTAGGTTTAGGTAATTTGCATCCGGTATTAGGTGTAGAACCTGTGAGTTGGCCAAAAGGAAACTTTGGTAAACTAAAAGAAGCAAGTTTGGGAAAAGATACCATGACAGGCCATTGGGAAATGATGGGACTTCATATCAGTGAACCTTTCATAACTTTTACTGAAACTGGGTTTCCTGAAGAACTTATTGAAGAGTTAAAGGCTAAGACTGGATATAACATCGTTGGCAACAAATCTGCAAGTGGTACTGAGATCATTGATGAGTATGGTGAACACCATATGGCAACAAATGACATGATTGTGTATACTTCTGCAGACTCTGTTCTTCAAATCGCAGGTCATGAAGAAACGTTTGGATTAGATAATCTTATCAGAGTGTGTGAAATAGCGCGTGAAATCACAATGAAACCTGAATGGAAGCTTGGACGAGTTATTGCCCGGCCATTTGTAGGGGCTAAAGTAGGGGAGTTCAAACGTACTTCAAATCGAAAAGACTATGCATTAAAGCCTTTTGAACCCACTGTTTTAAATACACTAAAAGATGCCGGGTTTGATGTGATTTCGATTGGTAAGATTGTTGATATTTTTGATGGTGAAGGCATCAGTGAATATCAAAAGACTAAATCAAACGTTGATGGTATGGAAAAAACTATCGAAATCGTGAAGAATAAGGACTTTACAGGACTATGTTTTGTGAATCTTGTTGATTTTGATGCATTATGGGGTCATCGTCGTAATCCTCAAGGGTATGCCCAAGAGCTAGAAATCTTTGATAAACAACTAGGGGAGTTACTACCACTTCTTAACAACGATGATCTACTCATTTTAACAAGTGATCATGGTAATGATCCTACTCATCATGGAACTGATCATACTCGTGAGTATATTTTCCAGTTAGTTTATTCACCATCATTACAAGGAAACAAAGAATTAGAAGTGGCTGAGACTTTTGCTAGCATAGGGGCTACCATCGCAGACAACTTTAAGGTTTCACTCCCACGTCACGGTCGTTCATATCTTAAAGATTATCAGTGATTTACATAATATACATTATACGAAGTAGTGAATTCATCACTACTTTTTATTTTTTAATCATATACTGTTGATAAATATGATTACTCTTTAATGTAAACTGTGGATGATAAAATCTTATCTTTATTTTAGGTTGTACTACAATCTTCTTTTGAATATTTAAAGATAATCGCTCACCAACTAGATTCACCATAAAACGATTGATAAACATAGGTTTTACATTGCTTCCTTCTACTACAGTTCTTCGAGAGTTAATACATGTTGATAGCTGACCTTCAATCTCATAATATGAAAGACCAACATCATGATTAAAGAATACCGACTTGACATGACTGTAGATAGAATCTTTTTGATAAAACAACTGATTTCGATACGTAGTACTGCAGTTTGTTCCTACAAAGTAAGTGGATCCTTGAATGGATGGAGCATTTCTAACCACAACTTCACTATGAATGATTCTTAATTGATTAGGTTGCTGGTGATGGTTAAAAGCAAATGCATGAAGATTTGTTTCAAAGAGCTTTTGATTCATTAAGGCATAAACTTGTGTCTTATAAGACTGCTTGACTTGGTGTAAATGCATTACAATATTAAAGTAATAGGTTTCTTCATGATTAAAGTAATCTAATGGAATCTTTACGCTAAACTGTGTCAATTCATAATCATAATAACATGTTGTATTTTTCGCATAGAATGTGGTGTTTGAACATATGGAAGTCCCACGATACTGCATGTGTTGAGTGTAGTTAGAAGGGTGTAGCGTGGCTAAAAAGAGGGTACTCTCCCCTTTTGAATCGACAACTTCTAGGTAAGTTGTATGAGTGTTGTGTGTTCGATGATGTTGTTGTTCGATCACAAATGCATAGCCTTTAAATTGAACCATATCATCAGTAAAGGAAATATCAAATAGTTCATGCTTAAATGCATTTTGATCAAGTCCGATAATGGTCGAATTTAATCCATGAATTTGTTGAAATAGTATGCTTCTCAGTAAGATAATGCTCAAAATTGAGATAACAGATTTTAAAATCTTCATAAAAAAGACCTCCTACCCTATCATTTGAGGGTAAGAGGTCAATTCCTTTAATTATTAGCGACGACGTTGCGTTAAGAGTAAGATACGCGCAATTTGAAGGAGTGTGGTTGCTAAAGCGGCCACATAAGTTAATGCAGCTGCATTAAGCATTTTCTTCACATAAGGCATATCTTCATAACCGACAATGCCTTCTTCAACGAGCAATCGGTTTGCACGAGCTGATGCATCATATTCAAGTGGAAGTGTTACAAGCTGAAAGGCTGCAATGACTCCTAACATGAGTAATCCGACATAAATAATGTTTAAAGAGCTCGCAAAGAAACCAATAATGATCACAAACCATGCTAAATTACCTGAAACGATAGCTAGAGGTAACATGGAATTTCTAAGTTTTAAGAAGGCATATCCTTCATGATCTTGCAAAACATGACCCACTTCATGAGCAGCAATGGCAACCGAGGCAATTGAATTTGAGTTATATACATTAGGTGATAAACGAACTGTTTTACTACGTGGATCATAATGATCACCTAATAAAGATTGTGTCATTTCAACACTGACATCGCTCACTCCTTGGCGTCTCATGATCAGTTGGGCGACATCAAAACCTGTTAATCGAGTATTTGCGGCAACTCGGGAAAAGCGATTATAGACGTTTTTAACTGAAGCTTGTGCCCACAATGCAATCGCAATAGCAGCAAAGTAAAGAATTAAGTCCATTGTGAACCTCCTTATTTTTCTTACATATATTATACCATAATTTAAAAAATAAGAAGCAAGATTGCTTCTTATTATTTTACAAGATCTTTTAAAGCTTTAGCTGGTTTGAAACCAACTCCACGAGATGCTTCAATTTGGATAGATTCTTTCGTAAGTGGATTAAATCCTGTTCGTGCTGAACGCTCTTTAACATTGAAGCTTCCAAAGCCAGCTAAATCAACTTTCTTTCCTTCCGCTAAAGCATTCGCAATCTCTTCTAGTACAACATCAATGAGTTCAGCAGATTGTTTTTTAGTCATCGACAATTTTTCTGAAACCAAATCAGCAAGTACCTTTTTATTCATAGATTCTGACATAGTGTACCTCCATCTACATTTACTATCATACCCCAATTAGCACCCCCATGCAACATAGTATGAAGTAGTTAATCTTTTAACAAACTCACCCAATTTACTCAAATTCTCGCTTCAAATCACGCTCAGTTAATGATTGGATGACATCAGAAACTTTTTCTTGATGGTGAACAATGCGGTTAACAGCTTCACAGATGGGCATTTCAACCTGATGCAACTGGGCATAGTGTAATACGCCTGATAGCGCATAAACTCCTTCCACGGTTTTTTGATTAGTTGCTAAGAAAGTCGCAGCTTCATTATCTTTTCCGATACGATAACCAGCTTGAAAGTTACGAGAATGCGTTGACGTTGCAGTCACCACAAGGTCTCCTACTCCACATAACCCTAAGAAGGTTTCTAGCTGACCTCCCATCGCTAAACCTAGACGAGACATCTCAGCTAAACCACGAGTAATGAGTGCTGCTCGTGCATTATCAGCTAAGCCAAAACCACTTAACATCCCACTTGCTAAGGCAATAACGTTTTTGGTGGCAACCCCTAATTGAGCCCCTATCACATCATGATTACGATAGACTCTAAAATAGGTGTTGGAGAATAATCTTTGAACTTCAATTAATGTTTCATCATTTTCTCCAACAACATTGACACTTGTTAGTAGACGTACAACCACCTCTTCCGCATGAGAAGGTCCAATAAGAGACACTAAATCAATCATGAGGGTTGGTAGTAGCGTCGATAATATCGTGTCAGTAAGAAGTTGATAATTGCGAGGATTGAATCCTTTTGCGGTGTTCACAAACACCTTTGGAGTTGTGAAGACATCATTAATATGAATACATACATCTTCAATGGCCACTGATGGAACACTTAATACAATGGTAGTGCAATCATCAAGATCCTTAAGGTTGCATGTCACTTGAATTGAATGATTTAAAGTCACATGTTCATTAAAGAACATTGGATGATTGTGGGTATGGGTAATGATATCACGATCCGCAACTTCACGTGTATAGACAATGACATCATGTTGATTATCGCTTAGTACATTGGCTAAGGCTAAGCCCCAACTTCCTGCACCGATAATTCCAATACGGCTCATTCTTCTTTACCTCTTGCCTTGATCACAATAGGAGTTCCTATGAATCCAAAGGCTTCTCTTATTTTATTTTCTAAATATCGTTTATATGAGAAATGGAATAGTTCAGGATCATTCACAAACAATAAGAATGTGGGAGGATTCACAGCAACTTGGGTCATATAATTGACTTTTAGTCGCTTTCCTTGATGAGTTGGAGGTGGAGTTAGAGTCAGTGCATCCATAATCACTTCATTAAGGACTGATGTACTAATACGAAGTGATGCGGATTCAAAAACTTGATTGACAAGGGGGATAATCGTATGGACTCTTTGTTTTGTGAGTGCGGAAACGGTAATGATAGGGGCATATGATAAATATAGGAATTCTTCCCTTACCTTTTCTTGCATCACATGAAATGTATGTTCATCTTTATCAACATCATCCCATTTATTTAAAACAATAATCATCGGTTTATTCATATCATGCGCATATCCAGCCACATGCTTATCTAAATCAGTGATCTCAATTGATGCATCTAAAACAAATAAAACCACGTCACTGCGTTCTATTGCGCTCATAGAGCGCAGTAAAGCATACTTCTCAATCTTTTCATAGATTTTGCCACGTTTACGAATTCCTGCCGTATCAATGATCGTATAAGGTTGTTCATTGACGACAAAATCAGTATCAATGGCATCACGAGTGGTTCCTTCGATTTCAGATACAATCACGCGCTCTTGATTCAATATGGCATTCACCAATGATGACTTTCCAACATTGGGGCGACCAATAATCGAGAATTTTAAAGCATCTTCATTAGATTTTTTTCGCTTTGGTGGTAAATATTCAATGCATGTATCTAATAAATCTCCAATACCAATCCCATGAGCAGATGAAGTTGCAATAACACGATCAAAACCTAAAGCATAGTAATCATACATGAGTTCTTGTTTTGAACCATCATCGATTTTGTTTGCAGCTAAAATAATCGGTTTTCCAGAAGCATGCAACTTCTTTGCGATCACACGATCAGTTTGATCAAGTCCGATGGTTGCATCAACAACATAAATGATAATATCAGCTTCATCTAATGCAATATCAACTTGCATCATAATTTCTTTTTGAAATGGTAAGTCTTTTAGAACGATGCCTCCTGTGTCAATCACACGAAGTTTTTTTAATAACCAATCACATGTACCATAAAGACGATCACGAGTGACTCCTGGTTCATCTAAGACTATCGATAATCGCTCACCGATAAGACGATTAAATAATGTGGATTTACCTACATTAGGTTGTCCTACAATGGCTACAACAGCATCAATCATTGTGTACCTCCTTGGCTAAGGTCACAATTTGAGTGACCACTTCTTCGATGCTCATATGTGATGTATCGATCACATGAGCATTTTGTGAGACTTTAAGTGGACTATCTAAACGATTCATATCGTTATAGTCTCGGGTTTGAATATCGTGTTTGATAATATCTAGATTAACATCCTGGCCACGTGCTTGTAAATCTAGATAACGACGAGCCGCACGTGATTCAATAGATGCAGTCAGATATATTTGGCATTCAGAATCAGGAAGTACGACCGTATTAATGTCGCGTCCATCCATGACATAGCCTTTTTCTTGTGCCATTTTTTGTTGTTGGATGACTAGGTTTTTGCGAACCGATGAAAATGCCGCAACTACTGACGCGGCATTTGATACTTCATGACTACGAATTTGTGAAGTGATATCACGTCCATTGCATTCAATAGATCCATTCGAATGAAGTTTGATATGCAATGAAGGAAGTAAAGCTGAAACCTGTGCTTCATTATGAATATCAACCTTTGCTTGCATGGCCATATACGCAACACAGCGATACATAGCTCCTGTATCGATGTGAATGTATCCTAGTTGTTGAGCTACTTTTTTTGCGATTGTACTTTTGCCTGAAGCAACAGGACCATCAATACCAATATTTATTTTCATTGTAAAAATCCTCGAGAGTTAATTAACCAATATAAAGCACCAAAAATAATCCCAACAAGTCCTAATAAGAAAAGAGTTAATAATGCATTCACAATTTTGTTTGTCGAATTTAATTGTGTGTTAACATCATGAATTGATTTTTCAAATGTTAACAATGATGTATTAATTTCTTGCGTTTTCTCAAGTAGTATATCTCTTAATTCTCCAACGTGTTCTTGCGGTGAATCTTCATCATCATGAAGCAAGATTTCCTTAATTTCTTCAACTGATGTGGGATTAATAAGTTTTTCAGATGGTTTTTGAAGTGAAGAAATTATATTTTTGCCAGTGTCAAAATCATTGGCTTGACCCGATTTAATGTTATAGGCTTTGACTTCATTGATGAACTTATCAATTAAATCGACATCCATATCAGTCTCTAACGATTTATAATCCCCTTTTGAGATTAAAGTTTTTGAATGCAAAGGAACATGACTGTCATCTTGAGTTTCAATGTTAAATTTTTCATCCACATTAGATAATCGAGACGCGTAAGGTGCAAGGGTCTTGTGATAGACGATGCCCTCTTCATCTTTCGCAATGGAATCTCTTAATTCAGCGTATTTTTTGACTCTTGTTTCCATAGTTTTTCCTCAAATTCTAACACATTATATCATAGTTGATTGTATAAAAAAACCAATCGGTTAGGATTGGTTTAACGACATTATGCGAATGATTTTTGCAGTAGTGACTTCACTCTTGGGAATAATAAGATCACTGCAGTCGATAGTAGCGCTCCACGAAGTAAATTAAATGGTGTGAAGATGGTAATAAGCATTTCAATTGATCCTTCACGTGGGATTCCATAGATTGGGAATACAATGAAGTAGTTCACTAAGAACATGGTTGCGGTAACACTGAGTGTGGCAACAAAGGTTGCGATAAGCATATTGACAAAATTATGTTTCCATTGAAATGTTTTGAATAAAACAACTAATGGTAAAACATAGCCTAAACCCGCAAAGAAATTAGCAATCTCACCTACTCCACCACTTTCTTTAGTGATAAGTAGTAAATGAAGTAAATTCTTAATAAATAATACAAAGATGGCCGGGATTGGTCCACCTACGATTCCTGTAATAATTGCGGGAATATCAGAGAAATCAATCTTCAAATACGGTGGCATAAATGGAAGAAAGAACGTAGCTGGAATCTCTAAAGCATAGAGTCCAAAAGATAGAGCTGACATCATACCGATGATGGTCACTAGGCGAGTACTTGATTTTTTCATTATTTTATCCTCCTTTAACGAAAAAAACCCAAGAATACTCGGGCGCGAAAAAGAAAGTTTAACACTTCTTCTATCCAGACTTTACTGTCGCTACTGGAATCACACCAGTTCCTGCTTTCGCTCGCGGAGTTTACCGCCGATCGGGAATTTCACCCTGCCCTGAAGTATACGTTAATATTATATCTAAAAAACAAGGTTTGTCAATACATTCACAAAGATTTTTCTCGATAAGTAAAATAGAGTATTCTCATCGCATTCATAATCGCAAGTAAGGCCACGCCTACATCCGCAAAAACAGCTTCCCACATCCCCATGAGACCAAGACTTCCAAAAAGCAAGACGATTCCCTTGACCATAAAAACCATAACTAGATTTTGAATAATACTTGTGTGAGATTTTTTCGCAATGTCAAAGATTGAAGTGACTTGATTTAAATCATCATGAAGTAACACAATATCGGCAGACTCAATGGCTAAATCACTCCCCTTTAGACCCATGGCAATTCCTAAGTGACTTAATGATAATACCGCAGAATCATTGACTCCATCCCCAATAAAAGCAACTTTTTGTTTGCTCATGTATGCTTGAGTATAAGTGACTTTATCACTTGGGAGTAATGATCCATAAGCTTCATCAAGTTGAAGCTCTTTTTGGATATGTTGAATTACTTCAGGACGATCACCACTGAGTAATGCTAATTTAAAATGTTGTTTCTTTAGCTTGGTAATTAATGTATAAGCCGAAGGTTTAATCATATCTTGGATGCCTAAAAGCATTAAAGGTGACTCTTGATGTGTCATGATGATCCATGTTAAGTGAGGATGAAGCATTATTAAAGGAGCGATTAGGGGATGTTTTTCATCTTCTTGTGATAATTTTCTGATACTTACGAAGTTGCCTTCAATCTCACCACTCATACCTAACCCCACATGTTCTTGTATGTGCGACACTGTGACTAATGGTGCCTCGTGCGCATACTTTACGATAGCCTTAGCTATAGGATGAGTCGATTGAATTTCTAATGATTTAGCCATACTTAAGGAGGTTTCTTTCGATTGATGGAAGAAATGAGCGGTTTCTATCGATAATTCACCAGTGGTAATGGTTCCTGTTTTATCAAACACCATCATATCTATTTTTCGTGCAGCTTCTAATGCTAAACCACCTTTAAATAATATCCCATGTTTGCTTGCATATCCCATTGAGGCAAAATAACTCAATGGCACGGATATGACAAGTGCACAAGGGCAACTGATCACAAGAAAAACAAGACTTCTATATAAGGATGCTTGAGGGCTATAACCGAGTGTAACTAATACAAGAAATAATGATAATGCTAATAAGACTACCATTGGCGTATAAATACTCGCAAATTTAGTCATCGTCGTTTCAAATTTTGCTTTTTTAAGCGATGCTTCTTTCATATACTTCACAAGTTTTGCAAGTGAGGAGTTCTGATATGTTGTCGTGACTTGAATTGTAAGTGGCTGTTGCAGATTAATGCTACCTGCTAACACACTATCCCCTGTGTTCACATCACGAGGAAGTGATTCTCCTGTAAGTGAACTTACATCCAGAGAGGATGATCCTTGTAAAATGATCCCATCACTTGCAATTTTTGCACCTAAAGGAACGTAAATGAGTTCATTTACCTTTACATGCTCAGGTAGAGTTTTGATAAACTCTCCATTTCTCAATACAAGCGCTTCATGAACCTGAATATCAAGTAAGGTACTAATGTGATTTTGTGATCGTTGAATGGCTTTATCTTGAAAATATTCACCGATTGTATAAAACAGCATTACGCCAATAGCTTCAGGCCATTCATTAATCAACATTGCACCCAAGGTGGCAATGCTCATTAAGAAATTCTCGTCAAACCATTGGCGAGCTTTTAATCTTAAATAGGCTTTTCTTAGTACTGGATATCCTATAAAAACATAAGCTGAAAAGATATATAACTGTGCAATCCATGAGTTAAAGAGGAGTGAGATGATTAGTGCACTAGTACCAACAATTATTTTGGGAATCCACAAATTCACATCATGTGGGTTCTTTTCAGTAATTTGAGAATGATCTGATTCAAAGTGAACTTGAACATCTTCAACACTTTGAATGTCTTTTTCAATGAGTGGATAACTTGAGGATGAAAAGTCATCTTCAACTTCAAGAATTAATCTCTTTGTGTTGAAATCAAGGATTGCTAAAGATATATCGTTGCGATCATTCAATTTCTTCTCAATTTTCGCAGCACAATTTGCACAACTCAGTCCATCAATGATAATTTCTATTTGCTTCATACTTGCTCCATAACATGTTGATATGAAATATCAAAAAGTAACTTAACATGTTCATCATTCAGTGAATAGAATACATTTTTTCCACTTCGTCTTGATGTGACTAATCGAGCGAGTTTTAATGTGTTTAATTGGTGAGATAATGCGGATTGTGACATATCGAGAATTTCTTGAAGATCACAAACACAGCATTCATGGATAAAAAGCGCATGCAAAAGCTTAAGTCTAGTTGGATCTGACATCATTTTGAGTAGTAGTGACATCTTTGCATAAACACTTTCATTAAGTTGCTTTGCTTTTATGTCATCGATTTGGGTCGTATGTGTTTCAATTATTTCACAATGTTCCATCATTTACCTCATATGAGTATATGCTCATATATAGATATTATAACTCATTTTCTTGTGAATAAAAGAAAAAGTTTCGCAGACTTTGCGAAACTTGGTTTAAGCTCTTGAACTATACTTACCATCCACTGTGCTTACAAGGACTTTTTCATCTTGAGAAATAAATAAAGGCACTTTAATTTCTAATCCTGTTTCACAGACAGCACGCTTCGATGCGTTTGTTGTCGTATCGCCTTTTACTGCAGGTTCTGTTTCAATAATCTGTAATACGACTTTATCAGGTAGAATAACTCCTAAGATCTCTCCCTCGTACATTGAAATCATCACATTGTCTTGAGGACGTAAGAAATTGAGTTCCCACTCTAGACGAGTTCTTGGAATTTCAATTTGATCAAATGTTGAAGTATCCATGAAAATGACATTTTCGCCATCATCATATAAATACTGCATTTCATTTTTATCAATGTGGGCGGGTTCAATCTTATCGCCCCCAGTAAAAGAGATTTCAATGATTGCGCCTGAGCGTAAGTTTTTAGCTTTTGCCTTCACAATCATTTGGCGCATCGCAGTCTTATTGTGAGATGCATCTAAACATACATAAATATTGTTTTCATATGAAAACGTGATACCTGGTCTTAAATCATTTGATGTTATCATAATGGTCACCTTCCACCTTACTATTTTAAGGTTTTAGGGCTTTTTGTCAAGACTTCAGCGCCGTTGTGTGTAATTAAAACGACATCTTCGATGCGTACACCACCTAATCCTTCAATATAGATCCCTGGTTCTATTGTCACTACATTGCCGACTTCAAGGAGTTTTTTCGCTCCTGGTCGCACATAAGGTGCTTCATGAATATCTAACCCTAATCCATGTCCAGTGCCATGAATGAAGTAAGCTCCATATCCTTGTGATGCAATATAATCACGAGCAACGCGATCAATGGTTTCTCCACTTACCCCTGGCTTGCAGGCTTTGATGGCTAACTCATTAGCTTGTAAAACGACATGATATATGTCAACCAGTTTTTTATCTTTTTCGCCGATAAAGAAGGTACGAGTCATATCCGTGCAATAACCTTGATAGATGATTCCATAATCGATTGTGATAATATCATTGGTTTCAATGATCTTTGATGATGCTACCCCATGAGGAAATGCACTTCGTTTTCCACTAGCCACAATAGTATTGAATGAGAAGTGTTTGATGTCATGGCGAATCATCGTCTGATAGAGTAAGCCAACCACTTCATTCTCCTTCATTCCTACTTGAATGAGTGGAATTGTTTCATCAAGAATTTTATCCGCAAGAGCTATGCCCTCTTTCATGATTTTAATCTCATCATCAGTTTTTTGCGCTCTAAAATCAGTGGTGTCGACATACACTACATCTTTAAACAAACTGGAATAAAGATTGCTTTGAAGCATCGAGGTTGTATTCGCATCAAAACATCCTCGTAAACAATCTGTATATTTCGCAACTTCACTGAGTACAATGGTCTTATCTTCGAATAAATAGAGCTCATCAAACTTACATTCTTGTTGAACTTGAAGAGCATAACGAGTATCAAAAAAACCAACGAGTTTATCATTAAATATCACTACAACTCCTTCAGTTCCTGAGAATGAGCTAACATAACGCAACATTGGTTGTGTATTAATCAAAAAGAAATCTGCTTGATGGGTTTCTAATGCTTTTATAAAGTGTTTTAATTTCATAATTTTTCTCTCTTTTGTTTATTTTAATGCTTTGTGATCAGTATTTCAATCACATGACGCGTTTGCTGATCAAACTTTATTTGATAGAGGAATCGTGAAGATGAATATGATTGTGTAAAGCACGTTTCATCACTAAGTTCACATCGATAAGTTTTTTGTCGCATCATTTCTATGATTTTATTATGTTCTTCGATAATTTCTTGTGCTCTTTTTAACTCCTGTTGAGCCTGAAGATAGTAAAATCGATTCAGTTGAGCTCGATTAACTAGAACACAAAAAACAAGGAACACAAACCAACCTTGGATTATTACACTCCCCTCTTTACTCTTTCTGAACATAAAAACTGTACCATTGTTCATTTATTTTAAAGTGAATCATAATCAAATCTTCGTTTTGTGAAAGATTTAAGTCTTGAAGATTCTCAAGTAGAATTTGATAACCTGGGGTTAAGATAAGTCGATGTTGATGATAGACAATACATATCGATGAGGTAAAACATACTTCATGATCATGGATGTGCGCACCACGATAATAAGTACTTAATGTGTCAAATTGAAGTTGAAGGTAATCATGTTTCAAAGGATCTAATGAAATGGGTTGTGTAACTACTCTCATGGCTTGAAATGAAAAACTCATAAAAAAAGCGAAAATTATGATATTGAATAATGTTTGTAACAACATATTCATACCAACTTTGAAATAAGATGAATCATAAGACTCAATAAAACAAGTAAAACTATTCCTTCTAAAATACTATGGCCTTTTTTTAATCGCATAATATCCCCTTCCGATATAGAAAATGATGTCACTACCGTCAATGTGCTTAGTGTAAGAATGTGAAAAAGCATGAGTTGGATGATAGGTATTAAGATATTGACCTTGAAACACTATGGGGATGGGTTCATGAATTGAGATGGATTTCATCATACTGTGAAAGATATGAGCATCAATGATGAATTCATGAGTGTGAAGCGATAATGGTTGAATGAATGTGATTGAAGACAAAGATATGATAAGAACAATCATTATTTCAATCATGGTTGTTCCACTACGGGGTTTTAGCTTGATTGTTTTCATATCGAATCGGTTTTCCGTCACAATAAAGTTGTGCTTCTTCTAAGCTTTCATGAGTTACTAATTCATGCAAAGTACTTGGGTAACTTAGGTATTCCATTTTGTATTGTAATATTGCAGCATTAATAACGTTAACCTGTCCCTCACATGTTTTTGACGCGGCAAGATTAAGGATATGAGTCAAGTTAGGAATTGAAGTTAATAAAAAATAGGACATAATAATAATTACAATGATCATTTCGATCAACGTAAAGGCTTGTTTTTGTTTCATAATTGAACCATCCATTCATAAGGATATGTTAATAGCGACATCATACCCATGATATTGAAAGCAATTAAACCATATGCGCAAGTTAAACCCATCGTCTTAAAACGTGTTAAATGATGAATCATTAAAAATTGGAGTTGTTGTTGCCAAAGTTCACATTGATTTGTGTGATGATTCATAATCTGATGTTCAAGCCAATGAGAGAGATGATGATTAATACTTATTTTTTTAATCCATGATTGAAAATCTTCACCATGTTCAATATGTTCTTTTAACTCATAAGCTAATACGCAATTTAAAGGATTAGTTTCATGAGCTTTTAATAGATCAATAATGTTTTGAAATGAAAAGTATGACGCTTTAGAACTGTTCACAACACTCATAAATTGCCACTCAAGTAGAGTCTTGATAAAGGAAGTATGTTTGAAAAATTGTATGATTAAGATCTTTCGATATAAAGCTTTATTTATCCAATAAAGCAATGCTATAAATATGATTATCATGCTTACCATCACGATATGAATCATTGAAAGTAAGGAATTTTGAAATAAGGATGATGGTTCAAACTTGTTCAACATGGGAGTAAGTTGAAGTCTAAAAACATGGAAAAGAAATGTACTTGTGACAAGCATCATGAGTGGATAAATCAAACTGATTACTTGCTTCATAACTTGTTCTTTAAACCAATAGTTTGATTTTAAAATCGTTAAGTGCTCGATAAAATTGTGATGATCGCGTACACCAAATGATGAAAGAAATTCTTGAGATGAATTAAAAGGCAACTGATACATCGTTTGAATGAGTGAATAAGAAGTCATTGAAGAAGTTGTTGAGGCAATATGATGTAATAATTGTGGTGATATGCTCTTTTTTTTATGAAATGTGAATTGAAACATGAATTTTTTCATCATCTTCCTCATTTCTACTCTGGACAAACCAGGCTTTGATGATTGAAACATCTAAATCAGGGATCATAGAGTTCATTCTTTGAAGTGCTAATTCACGATTATGCGCATGAAATGTCATGCATACTAAATGCCCACTTAAAGCAGCCTCACAGGCAACTTGAAGTTCATGTGAGTTGCGAACTTCTTCAATCACTAAAACGTGAGGATGATGCCTTAATGCATGGTACACTAAGGTTTCAATATCATGATGATGTTGCTCAATTTGCATCATAAATGCACAATGATGTTCAATGGGATGCTCGATACTAATAATCCTTCGATGTTGAATACTATGAAGAAATGATCTTAAAGTAGTACTTTTTCCAGATCCTGCTTGTCCAATAAAGCAGATTAACCCATGTTTTATTGACACAACGAGGTCAAGTAAAGGATGTTGATGTGGTGTAAGTATTGATTCAAGATTTAAAAAGCTATGTCGTACTAATCTTAACGTTAAGAAGCGACAGACCATTGTTTTTAGATAAGATACCCGAAGATTAATAAACCCTTGAGGAGTCCATACCTCACACCATTCGCTTTGAGCAACTTCACTCCCTAATGATAGTTTTGCTTTATGCAAAATAAAATCAATAAGTTTTCTAAGTGAATTCTGATGTTCATAGACCAACCGTTGATGCATAGTTAATCCTTGAATGTGGTTGTTTAATCCTTCTTCAATCAAGATATCTGAAACTTGGTGATGGATTCCCCATACGATTAATGCAGTTAATTGTTCATCAAGTTCGCTCATACCTAACATAAGATGAAATGTTAAAAATTCCTAAAAAAAAATCATGCAATGCATGATTATTTCTTTTCTTTGTGTGCTGTCTTCTTATTGCACTTAGGGCAATATTTTTGAACTATCATCTTTTCAGGATGTTTTTTCTTATTACGAGTTGATATGTAGTTTTCCATAGAGCACTCGCTACATTTGAATATGATTTGATCTCTCACGAACTGACCTCCGATCTAACGCGTGTAAAGTATATCATAAGTAAATTTCAAATACTACAATTTTATTCATTAAACCCATATTTAGACACGATAATATCTTAAATTTTAAGGATATCTAAATTTTAATATTTCGGCTGTAATTAGTTGACAGATATTGGCTTGAGAGCGCTCAACCCATGCATTACGGGCAACACATGATGTCGCCACTTCAGGTTGATTGAATGGTCCAAACGATACAATCGTTGAATTATGAGAACGTAGCCATTGATTATTCTCATCAAATGTACTCGTTTCAGCCGTTCCTGTTTTAGCCGCAAATGGAGTTCTCATGGTATTAAAGTGAGTTCGACATAATTCATTCACAACACAATCTCTAAATCCATCTTGAACTCGTTTCAGCGCAGTCATATTATCGATAATATTAAGTACTCGTACAGGATTAACATAATTAACCTGTCCTGTTTGGGAATCATAGCTTTCAATAAGAACTCTTGGCGCTAATCGTTTTCCTCCATTGGCCACGGTAGCGGCGTATTGAACAAGTTGTATTGGGGTATAAGTATCATATTGTCCAATCGCAAAGTCAAGAAGTAGGCCAGGATTGGTCGCAGTACCACTGAAACCAGTTTGCTCGTTGGGTAAATCAATTTGGGTTTGTGTTCCTAATCCAAACTGTGAATAATAATTTCTCATTGTAATGAATGCTTGAGGATTAATCGCAAGCGGGCCATCAAACACATAGTTAGCACCACCTAATCGCATGGCGATGTGAAACATGTAAATATTGGATGAGCGTGAGAGTGCTTTTAAATCACTCACAAGACCTAAATCACGAAAAGAACGCTTTAAAGGAGTGTCAAGTATCTTAATGGGTTGATCTAGAATGACTTCCCCATAGCGAACAACACCTTGATCAAGTCCCATATAAAGCGTTGCCCCTTTCACAGCACTTCCTACTTCATAAGCACTTAGAATCGTGTTCATTGGATTGAGTACATACCCATTGGTTCCTTTAGATACAGAAGCCATCACAAGAACATCTCCAGTATTCACATCCATCATCACAAAATCGATGACATCCATAAAACGTCGTTCTCGAACTTTGCTGTTCTCATCAAAGATTCGAATAATAGTTTCTTCCGCAAATTGTTGCCATTCCATATCAAAACTAAGTTTTAAGGTATCCCCTTGTTTACCCACGGTAAGTTCATCTAATACTGCTTCACCATTGCTGCGATAACTCAAATTGTAAGTTGAACTAATACCACGTAAGATGCTTTCATACTGAAGTTCAATGCCTGCACGTCCAACCATATCATTGCGCAAATAATCATTCGCAAGATAGTATAAAACACTTTCTTGAGGGACACCTTGAGTAGAAGTTGAAATAAAACCTAGTACTGGTCTTAGCGTTGTTTCATAAGGAAAAGAGCGTGCCCAAGAGATACGAACATCAAATCCTGGAAATAGATGATTGTGTTCAATCAAATAAGCAACTTCTTCTTTACTGACATTGGACTTAATGACTTTAGGTCGTCCACCGGTAGGTTGCTCTATCAGTAACTTCACAAGCCACATAGCTTGGTCTTGATATGATAATGAGCTTAACATCGTTTCATTAATTCGACTCAAAACGATTTCAAGTCGTTGGGCATTAGTAATGATTCTGTTTGTAAAGTCTTCACGTTCTTGAGAGGTCAGTAAAGTCTGTAATGCGCTAGGATTAAGATGCAAATATAAATCTTTAAGGTCTCGTTCACGAAGTTGTCCAATATTCAAATCGAAAGTTGATGCAAAACGTTGTGAAATTTCTAGTTTTGCTGCTTCATCAAGTCGTGAAGGAGGCATATACGTGATTTCTAATTGCTCAATATTTGAAACTATCGTCGAACCATTTCGATCGACCATCTCACCTCGCGGCGCAGATAGTCTTAAGATACGGCGGGAATATATTTCAAGACGTTGAGCATAGTAATCACTACGAATCACTTGAATATAATAGAAACGCGCAAAAACGATCAACATACCCACTAACATAATAGCGGCAAACGCCCACAAGCGAATTGTGAGGTTTTTATGATGATTGACTCGGGTCTCTAATGAGCCACTTTCATATCGTTGATAACTTTGGCGTGTTAACTTCATTTATTCTTCATCTCTCCATGCATTGAAATATCCTTGTTTCAACATCATAATCTCATGTTGATAAGGTGGTAAATCTTGTACATAAGGTGTTTCTAATATTTTAGGTAAATGCGCAAGTTTTGGATGAGTGACATATTCATGTAATGTTTTAAACCCAATGTAACCATAACCAAGGTTTTCATGGCGGTCTTTGCCCGCACCGACAGGATTTTTTGAATCATTGATGTGTACGACAGATAAGTAGTTTAGTCCAATCACTTTGTCAAAATGATTGAGTAAACCATCCACATCAAAAACATCATAACCCGCATCATGAACATGACATGTGTCTAAACACACTGAGATGCATGCTTTATTCTCAACCCCATCGATAATGGCCTTGATTTCTTCAAAGGTGCGCCCACATTCACTCCCTTTACCGGCCATAGTTTCTAGGGCAATGCTTACCCCTTCAACTCCTTTTAAAACCATATTAAGGCCTGAAATAATGGAAGCAATCCCGGCTTCACTACCCGCCCCTACATGGGCCCCGGGATGAAGTACAATCACTTTTGCGCCAAATGCTTTAACGCGCTCAATTTCTTTACTTAAGAAACTTGTGGCGAGTTCAAATGTATCAGCACTTTTCGTATTGCCAAGATTAATAATGTATGGGGCATGCACAATCACATGTTCAATCGGTATGTTCGCATCAATTAGTGCTTTTCGACCTTCTTTAATCATTAAGGTGTTGACACTTTTACGAATAGTATTTTGAGGTGCCCCAGTATAGATCATTAAAGCATTAGCTCCATAACTTAGTGCTTCGTTAACCGAACCTAAGAAATAGTCATCAGCCTTTAGACTCACATGAGATCCAATTATCATTTTTTGTTCTCCTTATTCGCGGCAGCTTTGTATTTTTGTTTTCGTAAGGCCTTAATGTTCGCATCAATCATGGCACGACGTTTCTTACGTTCATAAGCATCAATTTCTTGTTGCATTTTCTTCTTATAATTAGGTTTTACTTTTTTAGTTTTCCCCTTAATCATCGCGACAATTTTCTTGTCTTGTTCCGTTTTAAATACACGTTTTTGTCCATAAGGAGTGAGGGTTTTTAAACCTTTATCACTCAGCGTTTGATGCACAAAGTTGATGTTTTGTGAAATGAGTTTACGAATAACTTCATCATCTTTAACTCCGTATAAGGCATACACTTCACCGGATAAACCTGCACGACCTGTACGACCCGCTCGATGCTTGTAATATGATAAATCTTTAGGGAAACCACATGAGATAACATGAGTCACATGTTTAAAATCAAGTCCACGAGCAGCGATATCGGTCGCCACAATAATACTTGCTTTAAGGGATTGGATACTCACAATCGCATTTTTACGCTGGGTTGATGTCAAGCCTTTATGCAATTCCACCACTCTTAGGTTGAGTGATCTTAAGTGAGAGGATAAGGTTACACATTCATCTTTTGAGTTTGAGAAAATCAAAATTTGATTAGGATTAATATGATTTAAAAGACTTTGAACCATTGTCTCATAGCTGTGATGTTTTAATGCGATTAAATGATGTGTTAATTTGGGATTAAACACTTCATCATCAATGCTTTGATGAATTTTTGCGGTCTTAATATATTTCTTTAAGAAAGGTTCTAGAGATTGTGGAATCGTTGCGGAAAAGACAACAATTTGAGTATTTGCGGATGTTGAACTTAAACATTGATCAAGTTCAGGTAAAAATCCTTCATCAACCATCATGTCTGCTTCATCAATCACAATCATTTGCGCCTGATGAATGCTCATTCTTTGCGACTGAATCATATCAAGAAGTCTTCCAGGTGTCGCAATCACAAGTTGAGGTTTAATAGGCATCTCTTTGCGAGTCGATCCCCCAACAAGTAGACTTACCTTTAAAGAAGGAAATAAAGGTTGCATGATTTTCATGAACTGATAGATTTGAAATGCAAGCTCACGTGTTGGCGCAAGAATAACAGCTCCTACTTCTTCAGGTCTAAACACAACACGCAATAATAACCCAAATAAATAGGCATGAGTTTTTCCGGTTCCTGTCGGTGAAGTCACAATTAAGCTATGTTTCTTCACAATCCATGGAATCATTTTTTCTTGGACTTTGCTTAATGAATGAAATCCATTAATCTCCATCATCTTTTTTAATAGTGAATCTTGCATAGTAAAACCATCCTTTTGGGTTTAATCACCCTATATTGTAACACAACACAAGGCATCATAGGATGCCTTGTAAATAATCATCAATGCTTGCATACAGTGATTGCTTAACTTGATCTTGTGCAATCGCTCTAAAATGACTTGCTGTTTGCTTTAATTCAATGAAATAATCTTTATTTTGAGCTAGTTTGGATAATAAAATTGGACCAATCCAAAGTTGTACACCATCATAGACTTCATCACCTTTTTGGTAAAGTAAGATGACATAATATTTCTTATCATACACCACGACTTCATTGATTAAGCGATATCCACGTGCTTTCATATGGATTCTCATCTCAATGATTTGGGCATTGACTTGAAGACACACATACGCATCTTTTTGTAGATGAGGTTCAAACTCATCTATAATTGAAACTGCCACATCCTTCCCTACTCCTGCAATAATACATCCATCACATGGATGAATAGGTTGATTCAAAGGATTTTTAAGAAGTGAAATTGATGAACCTAGGTGATAGGACAAAACATTGTATTGAGCAACTTTTAACGGTTCTTCTTTATTGTCTATTCCATATGCGAAATTGGCTTTTTGATTTAGGATGAGCGAAATAGCAACATACGCATGATCACAACCAATATCGGCGATGACATTAGCATATGGTACAAAATCAACTAAAGCTTGAAGTCGCTTGGATAACTTAGGTCTTGTCGACAAAGTCTTTCAACCTCTTAGAACGCGTAGGGTGTTTAAGTTTACGAAGAGCTTTAGCTTCAATTTGTCGAATACGCTCACGAGTAACATTAAATTCTTTACCCACTTCTTCAAGTGTGCGTGTACGACCATCATATAATCCAAATCGTAAACGAAGTACTTTTTCTTCACGCTCGGTTAATCCTTGAAGTACTAAGTTTATTTCATCCTTTAACATTTGATTATTTGCATATTCATCAGGGGATAGAGCATCTTTATCTTCAATGAAGTCCCCAAGATGTGAATCATCTTCTTCTCCAATAGGAGTCTCTAATGATACAGGATCAAGCGCAATTCGTTGAATTTCACGTACTTTTTCAGCTGTGATGTTTTCCATCTTTTCCGCAATCTCATCCGCTGTTGGATCGCGTCCTAAGTCTTGAACTAATTGACGTTGAATACGAACAAGTTTATTGATCGTTTCAACCATATGAACTGGAATACGAATGGTTCTAGCTTGATCCGCAATAGCTCGTGTAATGGCTTGACGAATCCACCAAGTCGCATATGTTGAAAATTTAAAGCCTTTTGTATGATCAAATTTTTCAACGGCTTTCACTAGTCCCATATTACCTTCTTGAATTAAATCAAGGAATAACATCCCACGTCCAACATATTTCTTTGCAATGGAGACCACAAGACGTAAGTTCGCAGAGATAAGTACTCGCTTTGATTCATCGCCATCATAGCGAAGATTCGCGAGTCCACGTAGTTTCTCAAGTAAAGTTTCGTCATGGATTTGATCAAACAAGAAATTTTCAATATTATCCATGCCCTTTAACTTTTCAACCTGATTAGGGAAATAAGTTTCTAACATCGCCTTCATTTCAAGTGAAGCATCACTTCCTTGTTGGATACGACGAGCAATTTCTGGCTCATCTGCAGGTGAAATGAGTGAAACACGACCTATTTCCTTGAGATACATTTTCACTGGATCATTAATTTTAACAGCCGGTCCACTTGAAAATTGCGCATCATAGGTTTGTAAGTCAACGATGTTGATTTCTTCATCTTCAATCTCTTCACCATCACCATCACCTAAAAACTCTGCAATATCATCACCAGAATCACTTTCTGTAATGGTATCAGGAACTTGAATATCATTTTCATCATCACTAATGGCAATATTCTCTTCCTTCATCCATGTTAAAAAGGCTTCTGCATCATCATCGGAAAAATCATATAACGAGAAAAGTTCATCTAAATCAGATTGAAACAATGCTTTTTTCTTCTTAGATTTCTCAATAAACTCAAGTTTGATTTGATCTAATGTTTTAATTTCTTTGGCCATAGGATCCCTACTTACCGTTTAAACGGTCTTTCTCTTTTTGTGCAACAATCATCTCTGCAACGACTGATAACTTCTCATCTTGATCTTGAATAAGCATACTTTTTTGGCGAAGTTGTTTGATCTTATCATCAAGCATCTTTGTTTTAACTCTAATAATAGACTCATCTAATGAAACAGGATTATATGATTTTGGAAATAAAGGCCAATCGAGTACCCAGAAGAAGAATCGTTGTTGTTCCTCATCGTTAATTCGACTTAACATATCAGCAATCTCAAGGACATCATGCTCACGATAGTACGATAAGATACGTAATGCTAATTGATTGGCCATGGGATCATTAAGAAATCCACATTGATCTCTAAAATAATACGCTGCTTCTTTAGATAGAAGCATTTGAGTGAGAATCTCAATTTCATAAGATGGTAATATGAATGGTTGTCGTTTAGCTATTGCGATAGTTGAGGGTTGAGGCTTCGCATTGGATACGGCCTTATAGATTTCACTGACATCAATGTCAATTATCTTGGATAGTAAATCTGAAAAATGCTTACGGTCTACTGAATCAGATAATAACTTAATCAAATCAACCATAGCTAACATGTAAGTCTTTTTTTGTTGATAGACGCCCAGATTATATAAACTTGCGGCATATTTAAAGGCAAATTCAATGGCGTGAAAAGGTTGCTCACAGGCTTGTGTTAAAGCTTTAGTGCCTTCTTTCGCAATAATATCATCTGGATCCCCACTTATAGGATATTGTAACACACTTACATTTGCTTTTGCTTTGAGTAGCAAACTCAACGCTTTATAGTTCGCCGCTTGCCCAGCATCATCATTATCATAGGCAAGGACGATATTATAACTCAAACGTTTTATTTTTTCAATTTGTGTTGCAGTAAGTGCAGTACCAAGAGTAGCTACAACGTTAAAGATATTGGCACGTGCAAAAGCAATGACGTCCATGACTCCTTCAACCACAATAATATGACCAGCTTTTCGTGCTGCATCTTTCGCACGATGAAAGTTATATACCAAATCTGATTTGACATAATAATCATTCGTGTTGGTATTGATATATTTGCTAGTGGCCTGTGCATCTAACGCTCTAGCACTATATCCAACAACTTGCCCATCATCATTTGAAATAGCAAACGTTAAGCGATTTTCGAAGACATCATAAAATTGCCCTTCATATTCATTGATGACATTGACTTCTTTAGCCTTATAAAGTGAGAACTTTTTAGCTTGCAGAAAATGAGTTAATGCATGTTGTTTTGGTGCATATCCTATATCAAACATATGAATGATATCATCAGTTAGTCCACGCTTATGAGCATACTCTAAAGCATGTGTTCCATCGACAGAAAACAATTGATACTTAAAGAATGCACTTGATTCATTAAGTATCTTGTATCCTTCAACTTTGTTTGGATCAACTTCCTTTTTTCTTTCGATATAGTCAAAACTTTGATGTGAAAGTGAAGCTACTTTCGCAACCGCATTTAAAAACCCAATTTTTTCAAAATTAGCAACAAAGTTAAATACATTCCCCCCTGCCCCACATACAAAACACTTGTAGATTTGCTTTGTGGCATTAATTGACATAGAAGGATTATGGTCATCATGAAAAGGACAAAGTGCTACATGATTTTTCCCTTTTTTGGTTAAGGGGATATACGTTCCAATAATGGACACTATGTCTGCATTTTTGCGAATCGTTTCGATTGTATTGTCATCGATACGAGATTGAGTCATTAAAATTCAATTCTTTCTTTAACATAACTTACAAGTTGATCTAATGGTAAGCGAACTTGAGTCATTGAATCACGATCACGAATGGTGACTTGATTATCCTCTAATGTATCAAAGTCAACCGTGACACAAAATGGGGTCCCAATAGCATCTTGACGTCGGTATCTTTTGCCAATACTTCCTGATTCATCATATTCAGTATTAAAGTGTTTGGCACATTGGGCATATACACTTTGTGCTTTTTCATTAAGTTGTTTTGAAAGTGGTAAAATGGCAACTTTAACTGGAGCTAGTGCTGGATGAAGTTTTGCCACTAAACGTGAATCGTCTTCACCAAGAGATTCTTCAACACACGCTTCAGCCATAAAGGCTAAGAATAACCGCTCAACCCCAACGGCTGGTTCAATGACATAAGGGATATATTTAGAATTAGTGTTTTGATCAAAGTATTCCATCGATTGCTTAGAATGCTCTTGATGTTGCGTTAAGTCAAAATCAGTACGGTTTGCGATACCCCACAGCTCATCCCAACCCCATGGATACATGTACTCAATATCTGAAGTTGCGACTGAATAGTGTGATAATTCTTCAGCATCATGATCACGTATACGAACATGCTCAGGTTTAAGACCTAAATCAATGAGCCACTGATAACACATGTTTTGCCAGAAGTCATACCAACGCATCGCTTCATCAGGATGAGTAAAGAATTCTAACTCCATTTGTTCAAATTCACGAGTTCTGAAGATGAAGTTACCAGGCGTAATTTCATTTCTAAAGCTTTTTCCAATTTGACCTAAACCAAATGGAATTTTCTTTCGATTTGCACGAACAACATGTTGAAAGTTCACAAACATCCCTTGGGCTGTTTCAGGACGTAAATAAATGATGGCAGAACTATCTTCCACAACACCTTGAAATGTCTTAAACATAAGATTAAATTGACGAATGGATGTGAAATCTTTCGATCCGCAATTTGGACATGCGATATTATTGGTTTTAATAACTTCTTCCATTTGCTCAAAACTTAATGTGGCCGCATTCATTTGATGAGACAATGCTTCATCAATGAGTTTATCGGCACGATGACGAGTCTTACATTGTTTACAGTCCATCAAAGGATCACTAAATGTCTTTAAGTGACCACTGGCTTCCCAAACTTTTGGATTCATTAAAATTGAGGATTGAATCCCAACATTATGTGGATTTTCACGAATAAATTTCTGCCACCATGCAGCTTTAATATTATCCTTAAGTTCTACTCCTAATGGGCCATAATCCCATGTATTCGCAAGTCCACCATAAATGGCAGAACCTTGAAAAACAAAGCCAGTCGCTTTTAGATGGGCAATCAATTGTTCAACGGTTAATTTTTTCATACTTTTTTCTCACTTTTCTCAATTATTATACTAGTTCATCCATGAATTTCCAACTTTTCATGGCTAAAGGATAGGAATCTTTTAACTCATAGACAAAAAGCTTCACAACACTTATGGAAAGTGCACTTGTCGTGCATTTGTATGTAAGCTCTAAAGGAGCTTTACTTACGCAACGAAGTGCTCTTAATACATCAATATCGGTGATATCGACCCGCTCATGAACAGAACATGACTTGCAACAAAAACCACCAGCACTTAAACTAAACCCACTCACTTGAAGTGATCCACAATTAACACATTCATCCACAACAAGTTGTCGGCCATCTTTCTCAAATAAATCAAAGCAAAACTTTAATAACCCACTTACCATGGATTTTTCTAAGATATGTAAATACTGAACACATGTCCATAATGGAAATGTTTGAGGCTCCATACGATTAATGGCTTCCATGGATTGTAAAAGAAAGGAAGCTGCAGCTAATGTATGAAAGTCTTGAAACTCGCATCTTTGTCTTAAAGACGCACTAATGAACACACTCAGTGGATCTTTATGATGGTAATCAATTTCACAAACATTGAAAGGTTGTAAGTAAGCACTATATTTGCTTGTAGGGGCATTGGCTCCTTTCGCAATCATAGATAACACTTCGCCTTCCTCACTTATCATTCGTATCAGCGCATCTTTTTCCTTATAAGATTGATTTGAAACGATAATGGCTGTAATTTTATTGTTCATATTCACTGGAATTTGGATTTAAGTAAGCATTAATCTTACTGGTTTTTAAACGCCAATCCTTATCCACCTTAACATGTAAAGAAAGATTAATTTTGAGTCCATACTGACGTCTTAATTCCATACTCACTTGTTTGATGATTTCGTTTTTTAACGCTCCTTTTGCCCCAATCACAATCCCCTTTTGTGAGTCTTTTTCGACAACAATACTTGCTTCAATATTACATGCAGTGTCGGTAAAACTTAAAGTATCGATCACAACAGCACTTGAATGAGGAATTTCTTGATTTGTGAGATTTAGTAGTTTTTCACGAATGACTTCGGAAATGTAAAATTGATACGTAAGTTGTGACAATTGATCTTCAGGATAAAGTAATGGTTGCTCAGGGAGTCTTTGCATGACAACACTAATAAGTCGATCAAGATTGTCTTGATTTAAAGCCGACAATGGAATAATCTCATCAAACGCATAGTGAGAATGATAATATTCTAATAGTGGAATAATATGATTGCGATTCATCATATCAATCTTGTTTACAATCGCAAAAGTAGGTACTTTGGCTTGTTTGACAAGCTCATACAGTGACTTATCCACTGCTTTTTCTTTTTTTGTGATATCAAGCATAAAGAGAATAAGATCAACTTCTTTAAGTGTTGCAACGGTTGATTTCACCATCATTGAACTCAGGGCATCTTTAGGTTGATGAAATCCTGGGGTATCTAGAAATACAATTTGGCCTTGTTCATCATTGTAGACCCCTAAAATCACATTACGAGTTGTTTGAGCTTTAGGTGAAGTAATCGCAAGTTTTGTTTGAAGTAAAGCATTAAGTAAGGTTGATTTTCCCGCATTAGGACGACCCACTAAAGCTACAGTCCCAGCTTTAGTCATGCTTTACATCCTCAACATTAAATTGCATCGGAAGTAATTGTGAAATGGTCGTTTCAATTTCATCTTTCCCATTGGATAAGAAGATGGGAGTATCTTGAGGAATGAGTTCACTTAAAACTTGTCTGCAGATACCACACGGAGCAGCAATTCTGAATCCATCACTCACAATGGCTAACGCTACAATATCATCTTTACGATAACCATTTGAATAAGCCGCATATAGCGCACTTCGCTCAGCACAATTGGTTGCCCCAAAGGATGCATTTTCAATGTTAGCTCCTAAAAATGTAGTACCATCTTTTAAAAGTACACATGAACCAACATGATAATTAGAATAAATCGCATAAGCATTGTTCATTGCTTTAAATGCTTGATCGATAAGTTGTTTTTTCATAAGAATATCTCCTTTATGGGTTGGTATAAAATCAATATCGCAATCACAGCCGCAAAAATTGACATCCATAGCACAGCTGCTGATGCTAAATCTTTAATTCGCTTCACATCTGCATTTTCTTGAGGAATTAAAGCGTCACAAATCCATTCTATACTTGTATTAATATACTCCAATGCTAGTATGAGTCCTATAAGAAGAAGCAAAATGACCACTTCAATGATTGAAAGAGGTAACCAAAGTATTAATAGTATAACGACAAAGGCTAAACCAAATTGAAGTTGGATGCTCGAATCATTGAACAAGCCAAAAAAGAGCCCTTCGAAGGCTACTTTAAACTTATTCACAAGTTGTTTAAAGTTCTCTTGGATATTCACGTAATAACTCCTTTTGTCGTGCGATCATCATCGCTTCATCCGTTTCATTTTCATGATCATAACCACAAGCATGTAGAAGTGCATGCGCAAATAAAAAGGCAAATTCACGCTTGAGGGAATGTTGATATTCCTGTGCTTGACGAGCACAAGCTTCCACATTAATAAAAATATCGGCGAGTGTATCCTCATCATCACTGACAAAAGTTAACACATCAGTAGGATAGTCTTTGCCTTTGTACATAAGATTAAGTTCATGCATCGCATGATCAAGAATCAAAATGACATTTAAATGATGTTTTTCATTCAATAAATGTGATTCTAAAGCAACCTTCATAATGTTTTTAATGATGTTACGATACTGAGTCCATGTTTTATTTTGAGTTTGATTTATTAGTGAAAAAGGCATAAATCCTCCGTGAATATTATAACATACTCCCCTTTTTTATCATAGACTCCCTTTATTTTAACTTCACATGACCCTACAATAATGGTATTATATCGTGTGAGGTTAACTATGGACAATTTAATCAATGCATTAGCATCATTTGGTATTGTAAAATGGGATTTAGTCTTGGGGGGATTTGGTCTTTTCCTCTTTGGGATTAAATTTATGGGGGATGGTCTTAAAGCTGTAGCCGGAGATAAAATCCGAACATACATTGACCGATATACCTCAAAAGTATGGATGGCCATTGGAATCGGGGCCTTCATTACAGTAGCAGTTCAATCTTCATCAGCCACCACTGCCATTACTATTGGTTTTGTGCGTGCTGGTTTAATGCGACTTGAACAAGCCACAGGAATCATTATGGGCGCCAATATTGGCACAACTGTAACATCATTTCTTATCGGCTTAAAAATTGAAAACTTTGCAATGGCCATTATCTTTATAGGGGCAATGTTAGTTTTATTCGCAAAGAAAAAGCGAACTAATTACATTGGAACTTCCATATTAGGTTTTGGAATTATGTTCTTTGGTTTAAAAACCATGGGAGATGCATTAAAAACACTAAAAGATGTTGAGGCTTTTATTGACCTAACGCAAGAGATGTCTTCAAATCCTTTCTTAGCCTTAGGAGGAGGGATTGTCTTTACAGGACTAGTTCAATCCTCATCAGCGATGATTGGAATTGTCCAAAAGATTTACGAATCTGGGGGAATGACCATTGATGCGGCATTACCATTTGTATTTGGATCAAACATAGGAACTACGATTACAGCAATCATGGCTGCGTTAGGAGGTTCTTTAGCATCCAAACGAGCAGCTGGGATTCACACGTTATTTAACGTTTTAGGAACCATCTTTGCGATGATATTCTTAAATCAATTCCTTGCGATTGATAAATACTTAACACAAATATTCAACCTTAACGCTGCATTACAAGTATCGGTAGCTCATATTGCCTTTAACGTAGTCGCAACACTATTAATGTTCCCATTTGTTTCCTATTTAGTGAAACTAATTCGAATTTTGATTAAAGGAGATGAAATTGAGTATCGTGAGATTGATCTAAATGCACTTGATTTAGAACTTGCACGCTCTCTTCCTTCAGCCGCACTTCAAGTCTCTAAAAACACGATTATTAAAATGGGTGAACTCTCCCTTGAAGCCATTGATGAAACAAAACAATTTCTACTTACTAAGAGTAAATCCCATATCGAGCATGTTTTAAATTTAGAATCAATCATCAATAACATGGACTCTAAGATTACTGATTACTTACTAGTCATTGTCAAAGAGAATCTTGGAGAAAGTGATGTTGAAACGTATCAAGCCAATATTGCAGTCCTTAAGAACATTGAGCGCATTGGAGATCTTGCCACAAACTTAGTAGAATACTATGACAGTATTTATGAAGCCGATGAAAGTTTCTCTCAAGAAGCTCTTGATGATATCGTTCAAATGTGTGATCTAGTTCATCATATGATTGCTCGCTCATTAAGAGTATTCATGAGTAATGATAAACTGATGCATCAAAGTATTCTTGAAGACGAAAACTATCTCGATTTACTTGAATTTAAAGCGAAACAACGTCACTTTGAGCGTATGGCTACTGATCGCTGCTTAGCTAATGTGGGTGGATCTCTATTTGTGGATATTTTAGCGACAATTGAACGTATGGGCGACCATGCATGCAATATTTCCAAAACAACATTCAGTATTTCAGTCGAACATGAAGTAGAAAATAAAACAAGTCTTCAATAAATAAAAGGCGTTTCACATATGAAACGCCTTTACTGTATTTTAGCCTAAGTCAATAAACTGAGATTTTGTTCGATAAATGATGTGTTCACATACATTTTTGGAGTGGTCTCCTGCTCGCTCTACATTTCTTAAAATCCCAATGGTCGCGACAGAAATCCGCTCACTTGCAGGAAGTAACTCAATCTTATCCACAAGTTCTATAAATCGTTTATCTAAGATTTCATCTTTTAATCCAGTTTGATAAGCAAAATTCGCATCAGGTTGCTTTAATACTTCGATTGTTTCTTCAAACTGTGCTAAGAATATATTAATCAGATCCAATGCATCTGCTTCGATACTGCTTGGAAAAACTTGCTTTTTAATCACATAGCGGGCAATATTCTTAGCATAATCACCGATACGCTCTAATTCATTCGCAATCTTAATGGCACTAATGAGGGTTCTTAAATCTTTCGCAACAGGTTGAAGTAAAGAAAGTGCTTGGATTGCAATTTCATTCACTTCGACTTCATAATGATTTAACACAGCATCTTGTTCCACAACATATAAAGCTTTATCATGATCTGTTTTCACTAGTGCTTGGACCGCGGTAGTCATCATCATTCTAACTTGATACGCCATTAAAAGAATTAATTCATTTAATTGGGTAATTTGATCATCTAATTTCATAAAGTTCTCCTTATCATTCCCATTATACAAATTCAATTCATTTCAAATGTTAAGACAATGTTAATTTTGGGAAACTTAATGTAAATTTACATCCTTGATGAGGTTCACTTTCAACTTCTAAGGTTCCCTGATGAGCCAATACAAAACTGCGTGATATGTTTAAACCTAATCCACTGCCGCCACTAGAACGTTGACGTGATGAAGAAGCGCGATAAAAACGCTCAAAAATATGAGGTAAATGTTCTGCTTCAATGCCTTTACCATTATCAATCACTGTTATCTTTACAAACTCTAGTGTTTCTAAGACATTGATATGTAACTCACTAGCATTCGCATGAATCATCACATTAGAAATTAGATTACTCATAATACTCTCAAAAGCCTTTTTATCAACATAGAGCACTGTCTTCTCATTCACATTTAAAGAGACGTTTAAATGATGCTGTGTAAAGGCTACACTAAACGTATTTAGTATCTCTTCAATGAGTGCTTTCGCATTATTAGGTTGTTTTACAATCATCATTTTGTCTTCACTAAGTTTAGATAATGTCAACATATCCTTTACAATTTGCTCTAAACGATGAGATTGATCATACACTTGTTGGGTGAAGTCTAATCGATCCTCAGCATTCATGTGTGGAGTGCGAAGTAATAGTTCAGAAATCCCTTTAATGGCCGTAATGGGCGTTTTGAGTTCATGCGAGGCATCAGCCACAAAACGTTTTTGAAGTTTATCTTGTTGGACAAGACGAGTCACATCTTGAAGAACACATAAAAAGCCTTGATATCGACCCTGAACGTAAATTGGCAAACAATGGGCTGAATAAAACTGATTATTTAAAGAAATATCTTGAATCATCGGAGTTTCTTGATAATACGCTTGTTTAAAGATTTTAAGGATGGCCCTTGGAAGACGTTTATCATCATACATGAGTTCTCGATCTTGAAGATGAATGAGTTCATAAAATGACGCATTAGAAAGCACTTGTTGCCCTCTTTGATTAAATAGGACCATGGGATGTGGATAGTATGTCATTAAGATATCTAATTGTTCTTGTAGTAAATTTAGCCGTTGATCATGTTGAAACTTTGTTAACTGTGATGTTTCAATGCTTTTTTTAAGTTCTAATTCGTGAATAGATTTGAAAAAAAGCACTAAAACAGTGCTTACTAACATGATTAAAAGACTCGCAAGCCATGAAAAAGGAAAAACAATGACTGCTAGTATCAAACAAAAAAACCACGCTTTGATGTAATGATTACTTTTTGGCTTGAAGAACATAACCTACACCACGTTTAGATTCAATCGAGAGTGAAGAAAACTCAAGTTTATTTCTTAATTTAAAAATATGTACGTCTACAATACGAGTATCCCCATCATAATCAAAGTTCCAAAGTTCATTAAGAATGTCATCACGAGTTAAAACAATATTCACATTTGAAAGCAAGTAGGCCATTAAATCGAATTCTTTTTTTGTGCAACTCACTGCAACATGCTTAACAAACATTTCACGAGTCAATAGATTACATTCCACATCCATGTATGAGATTGTTTTTAAATCATTGTTTTGATGTTTTCGAAGATGGGCATTGACTCGCGCAAGCAGTTCTCGTGGTGAAAAAGGTTTACGAATATAATCATCCACTCCAGCTTCAAACGCTTCTAATACATCACTTTCATCATCTTTCGCCGTTAACATCATAATAATCGCATCACTCTTAAAATGTCGAATGATTTTAACTAATTCTAAACCACTCAGTTGTGGAATCATCCAATCCACAATAAACACATCAAAAGCTTGGGTATTAATCCCAAACTTGGCATCCATACCATTCGCATAGTGAACAACGTTATATCCGGCATTTTTTAAATCATAAATGAGCAACTTTGCAATACTAATTTCATCTTCGACTAGACAAATGTTCATTTTCCCCTCACTCATAACGTTTTAATATTTTCTTGACAATAGGATGTCGCACAACATCCACATCAGTTAATGTCACAAAGGCAATTTCATGAATATCTTGAAAACGCTCAGCCGCATCTTTTAAACCCGATTTTTGATCTTTCTTCAAATCTATTTGAGTTAAGTCGCCATTAATCACCATATGAGCTCCATTACCCATCCGGGTTAGAAACATCTTCATTTGCATGACGGTGGTATTTTGAGCCTCATCGAGTATCACAAATGCATTATCTAGTGTACGCCCTCTCATGTAGGCTAAAGGAGCGATTTCAATCGTCCCCTTCTCAATATATCGATTGGTCGTTTCCATGCCTAGCATGTCATATAATGCGTCATATAGAGGTCTTAAGTAAGGGTCGACCTTTTCTTTTAAATCTCCAGGTAGAAAGCCTAGATTTTCTCCTGCTTCTACCGCAGGACGAGTTAAGATAATCTTTTTAACATGATTCAGTTTTAACGCATTGACTGCATAGACAACACTAATGTAGGTTTTTCCAGTTCCAGCAGGTCCTAATGCAAACACCATATCTTTTTTAGTTAATGCATCAACTAAAACAGCTTGTCCATACGTTTTTGCGACAATGGGCTTACCTTGAGCATTCGTAGCAATGACACGTTTTAAATGAGAAAGTGGAGGTAAGCCTTGTTTGACATGTTCGATTAACATTAGAAAAGTACTAGGATCGCATGTTTGAAATGTTTGAATCAGTTCAATCGCTGCTTCAATAACCTTATGGGCACTACGAGTATCTGAGCCTTGATCAGGATCAAAATGAAGTTGTTGAGATGACAAATAGACCTTTAAATGAAAGTGCTCTTCAAGCAGACGCAAATGTTCATCCATTGAGCCAACCAGTTGCATTAACTGTTGATCATTAAGATACGATACATCTAAACTAGTTAAGTTTGAAATCATGCCTATTTCTCCTTAAATAAAGTATATCATAGCAAGGTAGGAAAATGAAAAAAGTACACCGAGGTGTACTTGATTATTTACGTTTTTTAGCTTTGCGTGCAGCTTCTGATTTAAGTTTACGCTTTTGACCAGGTTTTACATAATATTCGCGCTTACGAATATCAGCGAGGGTTCCAGCGCGAGAAACTGAACGTTTAAAACGACGTAACGCTTCTTCGAGGCCTTCGTTTTCTTTAACAACGACTCTTGGCATTTTGATCACTCCCCTCTTTTTTAGCAGCATTAGTATTATACATAATCTTGATTTAAATTACAACCACCTACTCAAAAATCCACAAATTGTCCAAAACTTCTTTATGATTTTAAGTTCAATAAAAGGGATAACATAATTATCCCTTGTTAGACTTAGTTAAAATATCGTGCTAGTATCGATACAGTGCAACTACATCAATCCCTTCTGGGAGTCGGTGTGAATCCACAATCCAAACTTTTCCTTGAAAATTCTCGACAAGATCAATTAAATCATCATATACGTCATCAAATAGTCCTTCTTGTTCACGAAAGATAATTTGCTTACTTTCAACATCAATCTCACCATATACCATCGCTGAGGCACTGATACAAATTTCTTTGACTCGACCTTCCACCGCAGCTTTCACAATATCTTTTAAGTTATGACTTGAAAGACCTTGATTTAATAAACTATGTGATTGTTCAATCAAAGCCTGAATGGTGTGAGCATACTGAGTCTCAAATATCTTCCATGATTCTTGATGCAGTGATTTTAGACTGATTGATTCAAAGGACTTATGAACACCTATTTCATGAAGATATGAATTCTTGCTTAATGTGCGAAATAGTGGTTGATACTCATCTAGTGCACATAAAACAAGAGGAAAAGGCCAATACTTATGGACTTGATTGATGATCGTTTCATCAACGTATTTGAAGTATTTTTGCGTATCTAAATCTATCTCAGCACTTTTATCCCCATGACCATGATACATCCCACCTTTTGATGCACCTCCATAACTGCCAAATGTGAGTGAACCCGAACTTATTTGATCGCCCAATACTTCTTTCAAGTTTTTTCTTGTAATGGTTTCTTCACTTAATGGTTCAATGTGAGTTTGATTTGCCAAAAAGATATCAAAATGAGTTCGTGTTAATCCAAGTATAAGATACTGCTCGGATTGTTGAAGCACACGTCGAAGTGGCTTCGTATGAAAACTATCCGATACAATAGCTAAAGATGGTACATTCAGGTGTGTCTTATATACGACCACTTTTGATCCATCACAAAAAACACATAGTCCACGAAGTGCATTCATCCAGAAATCCTTATCTTGTCTTAATTCATCCAAGCCTATCATGAATTGATTCACTTCTTTTTTTGTGAGGATAAGATTAAGTTTATCTTCAACTTCTTTAAGTAAATTCTTATACACTAAAACATCTTGTTTATTATCAGGCGATGTCATATGAGTAGGACAGTAAATCGACACGACAGGGATTTTAGATGAGGAAAAAATTGGATGAGGAAAACGGTTTGTGATTTCAAACATAAAGATCCTCCTTGATTATATTGTCTACTTGGTTGTAAGTTGATTATATCAAACTTTAAACATGGCTTCAAATTGACACGTCTCGAAACAAAAAAGCACTTATCTTTTGATGAGTGCTTTTAATGAATTAATAACTTCCTTCAACCTTCTTGCCTTGCATTAAAGCAACCCCACTGGAGGTGCCAATTCGGGTTGCACCGGCTTCAAGCATCGCCATAACATCTTCGTAAGAACGTACTCCACCAGCTGCTTTAACTTCAATGATATCTTTAGCCACTGATTTTAATAAAGCAACATCTTCTTTAGTCGCTCCATGAGTTGAGAAACCAGTGCTTGTTTTCACAAAATCTGCTTTCGCATCAATCACTGCTTGAGTGGCTAAAACCTTTTGTTCATCAGTAAGTAAACATGCTTCAATGATTACCTTGAGTGTATGATGTCCGATGGCTTGTTTAACAGCCGCAATATCTTGAACAACGAAATCATACTCTCCATCAATGAGTTTGCCCACATTTAGCACCATATCAATCTCAGTTGCACCATCTTTAATGCATTGAGCTGCTTCAAATGCTTTCGCTGGGGTTGACATGGCTCCTAATGGAAAACCAATCGTAGCACAAACACCCACTCCTGAATCTTTTAAAAGCTCAGCAACCAATGAAACACGTGATCCATTAACACATACAGTTTTAAACTGGTATTGTCGTGCTTCTTCACAAAGCTTAATAAAATCTGCTTTTACCGCATTTTGCTTTAGTAATGTATGGTCGATTAAATGATTCATATTTTTTCCTCATCTTTCATTTTCAAACGCTCTTTAATCGCGGCGGATGCGACAATGTGATCCCCAATGTAATCACTTTTCTCATAGGCACGCGCAATCATCGTCTCACAGCCTTTGCCTAAAATCAATAAGCAATCCCCTTTTTTACATAATGTGATGGCTTGGCGAATGGCTTGGACACGATCAGAGATGATGACATAAGGAGTGTCTTTAATCCCCTTCGCAATATCATGGCAAATACTCACAACATCCTCATCACGAGGATCATCTTCAGTTAAAACAATCATGTCACAAACTTTATCGGCTAACTCACCAAATATAACACGTTTTAATGTATCACGTTGACCAGCGCTACCAAATACAGTGAGGATGCGACCCTGCGTCATTTTCTGAGCATAATTAAAGACATGAGTAAACCCATCTGGGGTATGGGCAAAGTCCACAATCACATCATAATCCTGACCTTCATCAATACGATGCATTCTTCCTAACACTTGTGATAAATGCGGTGTTAGATGCAAGAAATCTTCATATTCTTTTTTAAAATGATGGACCACACTCACAAGTGCTAAGGCAAGGTTAGTGACATTAAAGCGAGCAATCAAATTCGTATGAACATTCACCTTGACTTTTTTAATGTGATCTTCTAAGTCAAAGGTTGTATGGGTACTATGAATCATGATGTTAGAGAGATGCACATCGGCTTTAGAGTGTTCACCCACACTAATACTTAACGCATTCGATTCATCAAGCATTTTTAAACCATAGGGATCATCAATGTTGATCACACATAATCCATCTGATTTCATTTGTGAAAAAAGTTTAGACTTTGCGATGTAATATTGGCGCATATCTCCATGATAATCAAGATGATCATGCGTTAAGTTCGTAAAAATGGCCACATCAAAATCAATTCCAAGTGTACGACGTTGATCTAAGCCAATTGAACTCACTTCCATGGCACAGGCATGTACACCTTCTTTAACCATGCTTGATAAATATTGATTGACAGTTACTAAGTCCGGTGTTGTGAGTTGAGTTGGCAAAATCGTATCTTTATACGATGCATGAATCGTTCCGATCACCCCACATGGGGTAAAACTTGATGTGAGTTGTTTAATGAGAGCACTAATACTGCTTTTGCCATTGGTTCCCGTGACGCCAAACATACTGAGTTTATGAGATGGCGCATCAAAAAATCGATTCACAACCACACTTAGTGTTTGCATGACATCTTCCACCATAACCCCAATGATCCCCTCAGGAAGCTCAATAGGATTGGAATGAACGACACATACAGCCCCATTTTCTATCGCTTGCGCAACAAATTTATGCCCATCATAACTTAAGCCTTTCATGGCGAAAAATATTGATTTCACACTAGGAATGCGTGAATCAATCATGAGTGAATGAATATGAATCTTGGATGGTACATCTAATAAACTCGATAAACGCTTCATCATGATTTCCCTTTCTTAAGTTTAGGCAACGCTTTTCTTAGTTTCTTAATGAGTTTAGGATGAAAAAGTTGATGTTCACAACCGACTTCAATAAACTCAATCATGTGATTTTGGATGATGAGTTGAGCACATCTGTGACATAACGCTTCATCTTCACATGGTCCATATAAAGGATAACTGTGAGTGAGTACATTGTTTGAAAGTACAAATAATACATGATGTTCTTTATCATAAAAAACATGAACTTCATCTTGACTTGCACAAAGTAGGAATGGGTAAAAATCACTGGTAAGGAGAGCTAATCCATACGTCTTCATTGGATTAACCACATTGTCTTTGAATTCTTTATATAACTTAAAATATTGCGGTAAATCAAAGACTGCAGGACGTTTAATGATGAGAGCATTGAGTAGCGCATCAAAAAATGGAATCACAATTCTCTCATCTTGATATTCAAATGAAATAAATGACGCCATCTTTTCATCTAAATACTGAAGTAAAAATGCATTACGTTGTGAATACTCCATATCTTGCCAAATGTCAAAGAAATCAAATCGTATCGCTTCTGAAGCTTTTTGAAATTCATCTTTTTGTTTGAGTGCCAAATCTAGCATCTTCGCATGGGCGATGTCTAAATGATTTGGTTTATTACTGACAATTGTATTCTTATGTAGCCATGAATTTCGCCATGTTTTAATCAAGCGTTGGTGTTGTTTATAAGGGGCAAAGCGATGCCATTTCTTAAGGGTTTTTTCAAAGTTATTGATCATGGTAGGCCTCAATCATAGCACAGGCAGCAATCGCTGCAGTTTCTGCACGAAGTATCTTATGACCTAAGGTAATCAAATGAAATTCATGTGTTTTAGCCCATTGGACTTCCTTTTCACTAAATCCACCCTCAGGACCTACAACAATAAGCGTCGATTGATGAACACAGTGTTTTAAGGTAATTGACTCCCCTTCCACTCTTTCATAACATAGCCCTTTAAATGAAGCTTCAAGTTGATCTAGTGACGTAAACTGATGTAATGATTCTATGGTGCACAATGATTGTCGATGACTTTGTTCACAGGCTTCTTTCGCAATCATTTGATATCGTACACGTTTCTTTTCAAATTCTGCTTCACTTACATCCACAATGGTTCGCTCACTCAAAAAAGGTACTATCTTTGAAACCCCAAGTTCACATGCCTTTTGAATGACCCATTCAAATTTATCTTTCTTTAAAAGCGCCATTGCTAAGGTAATTTTGATAGGAGCATCATCAACGTGTTCACATTGTTTAAGCACCTTAGCATATTTATTTTTTGGTTCTACAACCACTTCAAAAACATTTGAACTTGCATCAACGATCACAATCTCACATGGTGTGCGCAAACGAAGCACATGATTGAGATGATGCATGATTGTTTCATCCAATTCAATGGTGTTTGAGGTGACTATTTGATCAATAAAATAGCGTTGCATACTATTTCACCAAAGCTTTTAATTTCTTAATTTCAAATGGTTTAATAACACGTGCATGACCGACAGGAAGATTATCAAGACCTAAAAATCCAATATGAGTTCGTGTTAACTTAAGCAGTTGAACATTTAAAGCTTCAAACATGCGACGAACAATGCGGTTACGTCCTTCATGGATCGTAATTGAAACAATGGTTGTGCCTTTATCTTTTTGAAATTGCGTAAAATTAATCGTTGCAGGACGAGTCATGCCATCTTCTAATTTTATCCCTTGAGTAATCTTTTCATGCATTGATTTAGTAAGTGTCCCAACAATAATGGCTTCATAGGTTTTCTCCACTTCATATTTTGGATGCATCATAAGATTCGCAAATTGCCCATCATTAGTTAAAATAATGGCTCCTAGGGTATCTTTATCTAAACGACCAACTGGAAATAATCGAACATCATTTGGAACAAAGTCCAACACAGTTTGACGGCCACGATCATCGCTGGCGGTTGATAATACATTTTTAGGCTTGTTTAAAAGATAGTAAACAAACGTTTTTTGACCATAAATACTCACACCATCAACACTAATATCATCACTTGGATCAACCATGGTCCCTAAGGCTGTAATAACTTGTCCATTGACTTTAACTCGTCCTTCACTAATCATCACTTCTGCTTTACGAAGTGATGCAACACCGGCTTGAGCAATGAGTTTATGCAGTCTCTGATTTGACATAAAGATCTTTTTCCTCACTTTCAATGGGTTTTAACGTTGGTAAAGAATCTAATGACGATAAGTGGAACACATCAAGAAAATGAGGTGTCACTTCGTATAGAATCGGACGTCCGGGTGTATTTTCCCGTCCGACTTCTTGAATTAAATCTAAAGCCAGTAATTTACGCACAATCATATCCACATTGACACCACGAAGTTGTTCAATAATGGCTTTAGTGCATGGTTGACGATACGCAATAATGGCAAGTGTTTCTAACGCGGAATTTGATAAGGTTGCACTTGCTTTTAAGTGAAGATGCTGTGTAATCAGGTCATGAACGTCACTGACGGTCACCATTTTATATTTTTGTGCAGTAAAAATGATTGTAAGTGCACTGTGATGTTCAAGGTAGCGATCTTTTAAGGATAAGATAGCTTCTTCAACATCTTGAGTTGAACACAAACAAAGCATCGCCAATGTATTCACATCGACGCCTTCATCTCCACTCATGTATATAAGGGCTTCACATTGTTTCATCAAGGTTAAATTCATGTCACTTCACTCCATTTCAAATAAATCGTGTCATCCATCAAAATATAATCAAGACTATGTAAACGAATGCAATCTAAAATCGCAAGAAAACTTACTATCATGCTTTCAAGTGAATCACACGTTTTAAATATTTCTTCCAATGTGAACTCTTTGTGTCTTGATTTCGCAAAGTTGATGATGAATTCCATTCGATCTTCAACAGACATCTCTTTAAGCGTGGTCGTCATATCATACGGTGTTGTTAATTTATAGCGAACAAGCACTTTATTCATAGCTTTAACTAAATCATGCAAGTGATGATTATAGTTCGCTTTGATTTCAATGGGAGGTGTTACTTGCAGTGTACTAAAGTGTTGAGAACGGGCTTCATACATGGATTTTAAGACCATGGATGCATCCTTCACTGCGCTATATTCCAATAAGCGTGCAACAATCGATTGAGGATCTTCAATGGCATCAGTTTCAAAATCCCCTTTTTCTTGAGGAATGAGTTGTTTTGACTTGTATTCAATAAGCCCGGCAAGCTCTGCAATATACTCGGTGGCAATTTCAAATTGTTGTTCCTTCATTTGATGAAGAAACGCTTCATATTGTTCAATCAAAAGTGAGATATTTAAGTCAAAAAGATCAAGTTTTTTCTCCTTGATCAGAAATAGCATTAAATCTAGTGGCCCCTCAAATGATGCAATATTGACGTTAAATTTCATAACTTGCCTATTATATCATAAGTCCTTGCCCATGACTATTATTCACAAATTTCATGAATAAGTACTGGGGTTTCGACATCGTGTTGTACAATCACAATCGCATCATTCAGTTTTTGAATCACATCATCGCTTAACACATCATCATGATGTATCTCACAAATGACATCACCTTGATTAACGTTGTCCCCCACTTTGGCTTTTAACACAAAACCAACGCCAAACTTAATCACATCATCTTTGGTTAAGCGACCTGCTCCTAAGAGTGACGCTGCAAGACCTAAAGGCATCGCTTTTATGGCTTGAATCGTTCCTGTGGATGACGCATAAAATGGAGTGATAAATTTCGCTTGTGGAAGTAAAGAAATATCATCAACTAAGTGAGCATCTCCACCTTGAGCTTCAATAAACGTTTTAAATTTCTTAAGGGCTGCTCCTGATGAGATGGCTTCTAATACAGCTTGTTTAGCTAATTCAACATTGTCATAATGATTGGACTGTACAAGCATAAGACTTGCAGCCTCAACACATAGTTGAGTTAAATCATCCGGTCCATGCCCTTGTAAGGTGGCGATAGCTTCTTTCACTTCAAGAGCATTTCCAATCGCAAATCCTAAAGGTTGATTCATATCACTTAAAATCGCCTTGGTATTCTTATTCGCATGTTTTCCAATACTAATCATGGCCATAGCAAGTTCTCGAGCTTGATCAACATCCTTCATAAACGCTCCATCCCCAAACTTCACATCAAGTAAGATGGCATCTGATCCAGCCGCAAGTTTTTTAGACATAATGCTTGAGGCAATCAGTGGGATTGCAGGAACAGTTCCCGTCACATCACGGAGTGCATAGAGTAGTTTATCGGCCGGGACAAGATTTTTAGATTGACCCATGATTGCGAGACCATTTTCATTCACTAATCGAGCAAACTCTAGTGAAGATATTTCTGTTGAAAAGCCTGGGAATGATTCCAATTTATCAATGGTTCCCCCAGTATGGCCTAAACCACGTCCACTCATTTTTGCCACTTTACCACCACATGCCGCAACCAGGGGTGCTAAAACTAATGACGTTTTATCACCAACCCCACCTGTGGAGTGTTTATCATTGGTTAGTCCTTCAATGGATGATAAATCAACCACTTCACCACTATGCATCATTTCATGAGTCAGCCATGCGGTTTCTTGTTCGTTAAGACCATTTAAGACAATGGCCATCAGTAATGCAGAGGATTGATAATCAGGCACTTTCTGAGCCACAAGTTCTTTAATCCAAAAGGCAATATCTTCATGAGTCAGATTTTGCTTATCACGTTTCTTTATAATAATTTCGAGCATATTTGACATACAATGTCTCCTTTAAAGTTGGTGTATAACTTCCAATGACGCTGATGAAGATTCCTCTACACTTAAAGGAATCCCACATTCAAAATTGATTTTAGTCGGCTTGATGAGTATCGTATCAACTTCTTGAGCTTTTATCTTCATAATTTGAACATTTTGAGTGGATAATACATCAAGATCGTGTTGCGTTAAATCGTCTGTAAACATAATACAATAGGTCGGAATCTCTTCTAATGTATTCACGCTTACGACATTAAGCCATTTTTGTGGTAACCCATAGGATGTATGTCTTGGTTGATAAAAGACACATTCACTTTGAAGACCGACAAGCAAACACTCTGACATAAAAGGACGATCATCAACACAAATAAGGGTTTTGGATGATAAGGGTATATGATTACGATATTTGACTTTTACTTTAATCTTTGCAATTTTCAAAAACAAAACTGCCCACATTCTTACCAAAGTATGATTCACACTAAGAGGTGATTTCTTCATTTTTCTATGTGTTAAAGTCATCGGCAACCACAGAAAAACATGGGCAAGCCATAAAGACATTCGAATCATCGTTGATACTCCTCGCACACAAAAGTGTTGTATTGAACCGTATTAACTAGGGTCATATGATCTTCAAATCGATCAAGTTTAACATCCCCATCAAACTCATCATTAATTCGTGATAACCATAATGTCTTGACATAAGGGAAAAACAGTCGATAGATTTGTAAGCCACCACAAATGAATATATCCTCTGTACAACTTAGTACAGCCTCTAATAGTTTTTGTTGATCATGAAACACGACCACATTATCATGCTTAGGTTTGTAATCAAGCGATGATGTTAAACACCATATAGTTCTTTGATTTAATTTCACAGGAATCGACTCATAGGTCACTCGTCCCATGACACAAATATGATGAAGTGTTTTAGCTTTAAAATGAGCCAAATCTTCAGGATTATGAAAAGGAATCGTGTTTTGATGGCCAATCGTTCGAGTGTTATTCATCGCCACAATCATATGAATCATTAGACACTGACCTTTCCTGCAATGTGTGGATGAGGCTCATAGCCAATCAGTTCAAAATCTTCCTCCACAAAATCAAGAATACTTTCTCGGTGTTTAATTCTTACAGCTGGTAATGGACGGAAGTCACGTGTGAGTTGAAGTTTAACCTGATCAATATGATTATTATAAATATGAACATCACCTAATGTATGAACAAACTCCTTAGCTTCATACCCACATACTTTCGCCACCATCATCAACAATAATGCATAGGATGCTATATTAAATGGAACCCCTAAGAAGACATCGGCGGAGCGCTGATACAACTGTAAACTTAACTGGTTTTGATGCACATAAAACTGCATGAATGCATGACATGGAGGTAAGGCCATATCTTCAAGCTGTGCAGGATTCCATGCGCTAATAATATGACGTCGAGAATGTGGATTATGTTTTAAGTCTTCAATGACTTTGTGAAGTTGATCAACTCCAAAAAAGTTACGCCATTGATGTCCATAAACAGGACCTAAATCCCCATACTTAAGGGCAAAATCATCATCTTCTTTAATCTTCGCAATAAACTCTTCCATGGTTTCGCCTTGATAAGCTTCACTTTTTTGATACTTAGCATAAGGCCAATCATTCCATATGCGTACATTCTTTTGGACTAAGGGTTGAATATTCGTGTTTCCTGAGATGAACCATAAAAGTTCCACTAAAACACTTTTAAAATGAATTTTCTTAGTGGTTATTAAAGGAAACCCTTGTGTTAGATCATAACGCGATTGATAACCAAAGGTCCCAATCACTCCCGTTTGAGTACGATCATCACGGGGTTGTCCATGAGTTAAAACATGTTGAATTAGTTCATGATATTGCTTCATATAGTCCTCACAATCTAAAACCATTATACACTAAAACAATGTTTTTAAGATGAAAAACAAAGCGCTTTCTGATGGATGAAACTAAAAAAGCGCAGGTGCGCTTATGAGGATGCTTGTAAAAATGAAACCTTCTCGGCAACCACTTCACAACTGTAAAATGGTTTATTCTCTTTGGTCATAATCATATTGGCTTGAACACGACCTTTGACCCCCACTAATGATCCCACTTCACACATTGAAATGGCAGACTCAGCAACTCCTCGCCACAATGTACATAGTATAAGATCTTTCTCATATTCACCTTGAGCATTTTTGAAATTGCGATCCACTTCAAGAAGTAAGTTTGCCACTTTGCTTCCCCCACTGGTTTCCCTAAGGGTGGGTAATTCCACTACTTTTCCAACTAAAACAATCTGATTTAACATGACCTAAGTCCTCCTGTAAAGGCATTATAGTCACTTGATTTCATCATCTCAAATCGTCAAATTCGTCCACAAAGCAAGTATAAACATTATGATGTTGGATTAAAGGACGATTCAAGCAAATTAATGCATTGGTAAAATTTTAACTCTTGAATGATGAGACAACCCTTCACGTAAAATTTGTTGAGCTTCTTCAATATCACTCATCGACATACTTTGAAACAGGTTTAAGACATCAAAGAAATCTAAATCATTAAGAGCATATCGAATCATTTGTTTCGAGAGGGATGAAGGTTTATTTAAAGCTTTCAAACTCATCCCTAAATATCGACGTTTGAGCTGATTGAGTGTCACGTCATCGATTGAAACATTTTTTAAGGCATTGAGTAACCAATCAAAAACAACATCCAACTGATCATGTTCTATAATAAACGCAACATAACTGTACGTTTTTGAAACATCCACATCCATATCAAAGAAATCGTTGATGAGTTCTTCATCAAGCCATTGTTGATACATCGGATTAAGTTCACTAAAGGTAGCCTCTAGTAGAAAACGCAGTGCAAATTGACGCAAGACTGTCTTCATCGCATTGTCATGATGAGCTTGAAGCTTGAGTGCTAAAACGCCTTTTGCTTGCTCAATATCCATACGAACTTCGACATGTTTTTGCACAACCTCAATGGGTTCATGACCACTTATGGTTTTAATGACACCAGGTTGTGTTTGTTGATGTGAAAGTGGATGCGCTAAAATCATAGCCTCAACCTTCTCAATCGGTTCATGACTGACACATACACAACGCATACTCGAAGGATGATAAAAGCGCTCAAACGCATCCATTAGATTCTCAACACTAATTTCTCGTACACTTTCTTTTGAACCTCCAATATCGTGACGAATAGGATGCTGATGATAAAGTGCTTGATACATGTGTTTAACTAAGGCTTGATCAACCATGGCCTCATACATGGATAACTCAGAGATGATAATCCCCTTCTCTTTCTCAACACTTTCTTCACTTAATGTACATTCACTTACCAAATCAAGAAGTAATTGACTTGATGCTTCAAAATTTGACGTCGTGTTAAAGTAATAACACGTTTCTTGATAGGAAGTAAATGCGTTGACACTGGCCCCTAATGATGAAAACTGAGCCATAATATCTCCACTTTCAGATTCAAAAAGCTTATGTTCAAGAAAGTGCGCTAGTCCTGGCGCATAAGGTTTTCCATGATTATCAAAGACATCACTATGAATCCCTCCAAAAGGGACCCCAATGATCATGGATTGTTGTTTAAAATCAGGTTTATGCAAGATGGTGACATGCATTCCAGATGGAGTTTTAAATTCGTGTAGTGTTTCGAGTTGTTTAAACATGATGCTCTCCGATGAGGACAAATTCAGACACGAGTTGACTCGTTTGAAGTGCCTCAATGATCTCTTCTTTTGTAATGGCCATGATTTTCTTCTGAGTTTTTTCTAAATCAAACACTTCATTTTTAAGAGCGCTGGAATATACTAAGTTAATGGATGACATAACATCATCATCACTGCTTGTTAAGCTATTTATCATCATGAGTTTAGCTTGATGAATGAGTTTTTCATCCACGGTATTAAAGGCTTCCCATTGTTCATCAATAAGTTTTGACACTTGTTCAATGTTCTCTTTCTCTATTCCGGTAACGATATTCATGACGCCATCAAATGCAATGAGTGATGCATGCACAAAATAACATAAACTATGCTTTTCTCGCAGTGTTGAAAATAATAAAGATGATGGTAAGTTCCCAAGCGCAATGGTCCCTAAGCGATAGGCTAAGTATTTCTCAGAGGCATAATCCACATGAGTGGCGTACGTTTTAATAAAGATGGTTTGTGGACTTTGTTTGGTTACACTCGCTTTGGGAAGTGGTTGAGTGATGAGTGCGGTATAGGTCGGAATCGATACTTTTGAGTTCGCAAAACGAGAGTGTTCTAATGCATGAATGCAACTAGTCATTGATAATTGTCCAACTTGAAATACATCAAGCGGAGCTGAAATCATTGAATGATGAAACGACTTCATATCATCTAGCGTAATCAAGGCTACATCTTCACTTCCATCAACTTTCAATGCATAAGGGCTATGTTCAAATCGTTGTGCACTAAGTGCTAGTGCATATTTAACGTGATTTTCTTGTTCGCGCTTGATGCTTTGTAAAACATTGAGTTTAGCTTCTTTCAGCGTTTCTTCATTAAGCAATACTCCATCTAGGATTTTCATAACCCATGATATAAAGGCATCATTTTGATGTGAATCATTCACAAACTTACCTTCGATACCTTTAAAAACGACACTTAAGGCAAAGGATTGACCATAGGTGGTAATGTATGAACCAAATGATGCATCGTAAAGATCATCCATCCAACGAATCATATCTACTTTGGTTGGGGCAAAATCACTGCGATCATCAAGACACTGGCTATACACTTGAGCTAAATCAAGATGAGTTTGTGTCATGGGGAAAAGAAAGCGAAAAACTAAGGTGTTATCCTTAAATTGAGTGGAAGATTTGTGATATAAATTGAAATTTTCTCGAATTTGTTGCTTGTGAAACATCTAGTTGCCCCTTATATTTTGGTATACTACCATTGAGGTATGATTATGAAACCATTAAGATCATCACAATCAGTCTTATTTATTATTGATATGATTGAAGGATTTGTCAATGAAGGTCCTCTATCAGATTCAACTATTGCGCATATTGTTCCTAATATAAGGCGAATGATTGAAAAATTCGTGCTCTTAGAGTATCCTATCATTGCGATTAATGATGCTCATCACGATCATTCTAGAGAATTTGTTGCATTTCCACCTCATTGTCTAGCACATAGCAGTGAGTCTAAGATGCTTAACGATTTACATCATCCGCATATTCAAGTCATGAACAAGAACAGCGTTAATGCATTTATGTCACCCATGTTTCAAGCTTGGTTCAAAGATGCTCCCATTTATGAGCGTTACATCATCAGTGGCTGCGTCAGTGATATATGTATTCTTCATTTCGCATTGTCTCTCAATTCTTATTTCCATGAACATGATATCGAAACTCAAGTCATTGTGATGAGTGATGGGATTGAAACATTTCATCATGATACTCATGATCGCCAAACCTATCATGAAACAGCCCTTAAACTGATGTCCCAAGTGGGCATACTTACCCTTGAAAGCGAGTCCTTATGAGTCACGAATCCTTATATATTGATTTTTATGAAATAACTATGGCGTACACCTATTTCAAAGAAAAAATGTTTGATGTGGAAGCCACCTTTGATATGTTTGTTAGAAAGATCCCAGATCAAGGGGGTTACATTGTCACCAATGGTCTTCATGATCTCGTTGATCGTTTACTTAACTTTAAGTTTGAAGTAGATCATATCGAATATTTGCGTCAAACCAAAATGTTTGATGAAGATTTCTTAACTTATCTTTCTAACCTAAAACTCACGCTAACCATGACTGCGATGCCTGAAGGATCAATTGCTTTTGCGAATGAACCTTTAGTGACTATTTCAGGTCCACTTATTCAAGCACAACTTATCGAAACATTGCTCCTTGCTAGTATAAACTACCCTACACTCGTGGCAACAAAAGCTCGTCGCATTACCACGACCGCAAAAGATAAGGCTGTGGTTGAATTTGGCGCACGTCGAGCTCATGGATTTGATGCTGCCCTTGCGGGAGCAAGAGCTGCGATTATTGGTGGATTTAAAGCCACTTCAAATACCTTAGCGGCCTTTACGCATGATTTACCATTATCAGGAACATTAGCCCATAGTTATATTCAAATGCATGATAGTGAATATGAGGCATTTCTAAGCTACGCACGCATCAATCCTACGAAGACAGTATTACTTGTGGATACGTATGATACGCTTAATTCTGGGGTTCCTAATGCGATTAAAGTGGCCAAGGAATATCTGATTCCCCATGGTTACCGTCTCTATGCAATTCGACTTGATTCTGGGGACTTGGCCTATCTTTCTAAGAAAGCTCGTAAGCTTCTTGATGAGGCAGGGTTAAATGATACACTCATCATTGCTTCAAATTCATTGGATGAACATTTGATTATGAATATGGATGCGCAAGGAGCGAAAATTGATGCATATGGCATTGGGGAAGCTTTCATCACCTCAAAGTCATCACCAGTGATTTCTGGGGTGTATAAACTCGTTGAAATCTTTAAAGATGGACAGCATATACCAAAAATTAAACTTTCTGACAATATTGAAAAAGTAACCAATCCAGCTCATAAAAAAGTTGTTCGCTTCTATGATCATCAAGGTATGGCCATCGCAGATGTGTTATTTCTAAAAGATGAAGTGGTTCCCATGGATGGGTTTGATTTGTTTGATCCGGTTTCACCATGGAAACGTAAATGGATTGAAAACTATACGATTAAAGAAATGCATGAATTAATCCTTGATCAAGGAAAATTAGTGTATGAGTTACCATCCCTTGATGATGTTAAAACGTACGCTCAGAAGCAATTTGATAGTGTGTGGCCTGAAGTAACGCGCTTAGTCAATGCATCCATCTACTATGTGGATTTAAGTCAAGCCTTATATGATTTGAAACAAACACTCATTACACAAAGCATCACAAAAAAATAGTTCGTGAGAACTATTTTTAGTTGTTTATCGTTTTCCTTTATCGTAAGGCTCACCAAGTGCTTTAGGCGCGACAGATTTCTTCGATGTGAATGCTAACACAAATATGGTTGTGAGATATGGTATGGATTTAAATAAGTATCCAGGAATTCCTAATCCAACCAAGAGTGGAATTGATGTATAAGTAGCCGCAATGGTTTTCATGAAACCAAAGAAGAATGCCGCAAAGACAATTCGTGAAGGTTTCCATTGACCAAAAATCAGGACTGCTAAGGCTAAGAATCCATAACCTGCTACGCTACCTCCAAAGGCTGTGGTGGTTGGAATAGTAAGAATGAGTCCACCCATACCGGCTAGTAAACCTGAAATCAAGACGCCATAAGTACGCATACGATACACATTAATCCCTGCTGCATCAGCCGCTTGTGGATGTTCACCACATGCACGTAAACGTAGACCAAAGCGTGTTTTGTAAAAAACGAAGACGGATATCGCAAGAATGAGTAATCCAATATACGTCGAGATATATGTATTCGTAAAGAATAGAGGTCCTAAGACTGGAATATCTCCTAATAATGGAACTTTAGGAATACGGTATTGGTTAAAGAAATAAAGCTGATTTGAACCTGTTTGATTGCGCATGGTGAAGTTAAAAAACGCAGGTGCAAACATGTTAAGGGCTGTCCCTGATATAACCTGGTTCGCTTTTTGATACACCGAAGCATAGGCATGTAAGGAGGAGAAAATCATTCCTGAAACACCGGCCACCAACAATGCCACAAGGAATAAGAATTGGGCAGGAATCACGCCTACAAACATGTTAAGGACAAGTATTCCCATGTAGGTTGAGAAGATCATAATCCCTTCTAACCCGATATTGATGACACCACTTTGTTCTGAAAACATACCACCTAATGCGACCACAAGTAGTGGAATCGCAAAGAACATGGTTTGTTGTACTAAGAAAGGAATATTCATGCGTCTTTGCCTCCTTTCTTCTTAAGATACTTGTCTAATACAGATTTCATAATCATGGCAAAGGCTGAGAAGTAGATAATGACTGAGACCATAATATTGATGATTTCAGTTGGGAATAAGGTTTGCATATAGAACCCACCGGTATTAAGATGAGCCAGTAATAAACTACTAAAGATAATACCTAATGGATTGGATGAAGCTAGTAATGCCACTGGTATCCCATTAAATCCTTGTAGTGGAATAACATCAACGACTTCGATATGAACTCCTGTTGCGGAAAGATAAAGAAGTGCACCACCAAGTCCCGCAAGAGCCCCTGCAATCATCATGGATAACACAATATTTCTTTTTTCATTAACACCCGCATATCGAGCCGCATGGCGATTAAAACCAACAGCTCTTAATTCAAAGCCAAATGTTGTTTTCTCAAGGATAATCCAAACAATGATAGCAACAACAATCGCAACAACATATCCTAAATGGACACCTGTGCGTGGAAATAAATCATTGAAGAATCCACGTGGGATAAAGGCGTTGGTTGGAGACAATGATTCATTGCGTGTTTGATTAAACACTGTCGCAACCACAAGGTAGTTCACTAAAAAGACCGCAACATAATTAAGCATAATTGAAGTAATGACTTCATTCACATTGCGATATGCTTTTAATGCTCCAGATATCCCCGCCCATAGAGCACCCGCAATCATCGCACCGAGTAAACCGACCATCCATGCGATTGAAGAAGGTAAGAACGTCCATCTTACGCCAATAAAGATTGCTGCGAATCCTCCAACAATAAATTGACCTGAAGCTCCGATATTGAATAATCCTGTTTTAAAGGCAAATCCTACGGATAACCCTGTCAGTAAGATTGGAGTAGCTTGGTATAACATTTCTCCAAAACTACGTGGTAAACGATTGAACCCTCCCAATAACGCCCTTTGAAATCCTAGAAACGCGTTACTTGGATCTGTAATTAATAAGATAAGCAATCCCATGATTAATCCAATCAAAATTGAAACTAAAGAGGCAAATATTGTTTTAAATGCTTCTTGATTCACATTTTTAAACATGCTTAACCTCCTTATCTTTCTTTGAACCTGACATGTATAATCCTAATTCTTGTTGAGTGGTTTGTTTTGGATTAAGTTCTCCAACAACTTCACCCTCATACATGACAATGATGCGATCTGAAACTTCTAATACTTCATTTAACTCTAATGAGATTAATAAGACTGCTTTTCCATCATCACGAGCTTTAATGAGTTGTCTATGAATATACTCAATCGCTCCAACATCCAACCCACGAGTAGGTTGTACTGCGACTATGCAACTTGGATTACGTTCAAACTCACGTGCGATAATCGCTTTTTGTTGGTTACCCCCTGACATTGAACGAGCATTTGTTTTAGCTCTACGACCTGCACGAATGTCATATTGATCAATCAGTTGATTAGCTCGTTTTGTTCGTGCATCAAACTTAATGAATCCTTTGTTTTGCATATCTTTCTCAAAATAGGTTTGTAGTGCTAAGTTCTCAGCTAAGTCGAACTCAAGGACTAAACCATGTTTATGACGATCTTCAGGAATATGAGATAACCCTGAAACATTACGTTCGCGAATGGTTACATTGGATATATCATGACCATTAAGTTTTATTGTGCCACCCTTTTGTTTGACCAATCCTGTAATCGCATAGACTAGTTCACTTTGACCATTGCCTTCAATTCCTGCGACACACAAGATTTCACCTGCTCGAACTGTAAATGAAACATTATTGACCGAATCTTTTTGGTGATGCCCAGCGACAGTAAGATTTGATACTTCTAAAACTGGGGTGGTTGGTTTTGCATCTTCCTTATCAAGTGTAAATGATATTGGGCGTCCCACCATCATTTCTGACATTTGTTCTTTGGTGGTTTCTGAAACATTGACTGTACCGATATATTTACCTTGACGCAACACACTCACACGATCGGCAACGGCTTTAATTTCATTCAGTTTATGAGTAATAAAGACAATAGATTTTCCTTCAGAGATAAGTAACTTCATAATTTTCATCAGTTCTTCTATCTCTTGTGGGGTTAACACTGCGGTAGGTTCATCAAAGATCAAGATATCATTATTACGATATAGCATTTTCAAAATTTCTACACGTTGTTGCATCCCTACACTAATATCCTCGACAAGGACATCTGGATCAATGCGAAGACCATATTGATTTGATAAAGCTACGACACGTTTTCGTGCTTCATTCATTTGAAGTACACCATAATGGGTATCTTCTATCCCTAAAACAATATTTTGTAATACAGTAAATGTATGAACCAACTTAAAATGTTGATGCACCATTCCAATACCTAATGCGTTCGCATCATTTGGATTAGAAATCTTTACTTCCTTCCCCCGAATTTTAATGACTCCTTCTTCAGGTTGATATAAGCCAAATAAAACCGACATTAACGTCGATTTACCAGCACCATTCTCACCTAATAGAGCATGAATTTCCCCGTGTTTGACTTGCAGAGTTACGCGATCATTTGCTACAACTCCAGGAAAGATTTTTGTGATGTTTAACATCTCAATGACATGTTCCATGTGATCACTCCATTTCTTGTTTCAATTATATATGAAAACGCTTAGATTGAGTAGTTATAAACATAAAAAAAAGGCCTTAGAAGATATATCTTCAAAACGGACACAATAAAAAAAGGCACTAGTGTAAAATTACATTAGTGTTTTTCTTTAGGAGGAATGAAATGAGAAAAACGAAGAAACATAAAGTCTATAGTATTGAGGAAAAGAATGAAATTGTAAAGGAGTATTTAGGAGGATTGAGTCGTAGAAATGATTTAATCCGAAAGTATGATCTTGGATCTCCATCGGTCTTGAAACGTTGGGTGAATCAAGTGAAAGTATATGGAAGTGTGATGGATCGAAGGGGCAA
>JAGXSD010000005.1 GCA_018333955.1 Erysipelotrichia bacterium | reverse complement strand
TTCGTTCATAATACCCATTTCTTGATGAGTTGCGATGTTCTTCTCGAGAATAGGTATCGACTTGGATATAATCATCGCGTTCTTTTTCCATCAGTTGGTTGAAAATCGTCGTTAACATTTGTTTCGCAAGAGAATTTGCACCACTATTTGAAATGATGTCTTGAATCTGTTCCATATTTAAATTAAGATTGATTTGGGTCATAGAATTTGTCCTTATGTGGTGTCGTTACTAACATAATAGCAGACTTCTATGGCCTTTTTACTTTTACACAATTATACGGACTCTATCTAGTGATAACAAAAGAAATTTAATAAGTAAAGCTACTGTATGGAATGAGTTCTAAGGAATGAAAAAAACTACAAAGAAAACCGCTCTTTAATCATCTTAGCAACGATTTCAGCAGATATATCTGTATTATCTATTTTCACATAGTGTTCAAAAGTGATTTCGCCATCATAACTTACACATCGATGTTGGTTATCATCTCTAATCAAACGCTGATTAGATTCTTCAATACTGCGCTTTGAGGGCTTATGAGTTAATCGATTTTCAGTCGCATTTCTTTGTAAGCGAACATCTTGTGGCGCAAAAAGCTCTACATAATATACATCCGCATTATGCTTTTTAAATATCCCTGTGACATGAGTAAGATAGTCCCAATCTGATTGCATATCAAAGGCCATCATCATCGTAAATATCATTCCATAGGAACCAGAAGCTGCAAAATCTTCAAAGATGACTTCTCGTAGTCTTTGAATGGTAGAGGCTTTAAAATAACCAAAGACCTCTATCACAGGTTCTATGCTCATATGATTATGAAATAATCGAAGATCTGTAATCTTCATAAGTTCTTGACCTACAGTCATCTTTCCAACTGCTGCATCACCAAGTAAGACTATTAATTTCATGGTATGAGATCCTCGCTTTTTAGATTAGGTAGATTAATATGATCTTCACTGTTGAACTAGTGATTTAAACCAAATTATCTTAGTATGTCTTCAACAATCAACATTTCCAAAACTCTCGCTTCACGCTCAATCATGTTTTGATCCTTTGGGCCATGAGGATTATTCCGATTTGTACTTATCGCAATTGTTGGATGTACGTATGTTAAAGTAAAGTGTTCTTCAGCTTCATAATCATCTAGGTTTTGTAAACCAATAGTCGCTTTTACATCACAAAGGTAGTAGAAGTTGTCTTGAATGAAAACATCTTCTTTTTCCCCTTTTTGAATACGATGGACATATCCATATTCTTGAATTGACGTTGGAATAATCGATAGTCCTGTTTCTTCGAAGGTTTCTCTTATGAGTGCTTCTTTCTTACTTTCACCCTCCTCAATACCTCCACCTGGAAATTTATAGTAATCGAATTTTCTGCTGTAGATCAAAGCAACTTGTTGTTCCTTAATAATTATACTTCGTACGGAGTGTCTGACATGGTGTTGACCATGAATATCATAGTCATTTGTATCAATTTCAAATAGCAGTCTCATGATTCCTCCGTATTAATCGTAAAGATTACTTATGATTATCCTAACACATGATGATATTGTTGAGAACAAAGTTGTTATATGTTTCACAATAAGAAATAGTTCTGCTATAATGAGCGTGTTAATTAAACAAGGAGATTATCTATGTATAACTTATCGCTTGTGATGGGTGAACAAGGCTATGAGATGAGCCATGAAAATGCTCATTGGTTTTTAAAAAGAGGAGTAGGGTATTCGCCAGTCCAAATGTTAGTCGCATCCATTGGAGCATGTGGTGGATACGTTTTGGATAGTATTTTAGATAAAATGCAAATAAGCCATGAACTCAAAGAACTTGAAATGAGTTTTGAACTTAATCAAGAAAGCAAAGCTAAAGAACTTACATCCGTAAGCATGGTTTTTCATGTGAAACTCGTCGGGACAGAGTATGATAAAGTGCTTCATGCGTTAACACTCGTTCATAAGTATTGCCCTGTTATGTTGTCACTTAATGAGAATATAAAAATTGAAAAGAGTATTCATTTTATTACTGAGTGAATTTAAGTGTGAAAGCAAATATCATCCTTAAACCGAGGTTAGTCTTAATAAACATGATTATATTAATGGTCGTGATGTTTGGTCTACCTTTTTTTAGTGTAGAAAACTACTCAATCATCTCCAATACAACAAGTCATTTAGGATCTCAGTTTGCGCCGAATGCTTCGATTATGAATATAACATTTATAATCATGGGTACCGCATGTATCATTGAATCAAGACAATTTCTTAAAACATATTGGGTACACCAAGTTTTGTTGATAGTTTTCGGACTTGGTTTGATTTTTAGTGGTGTATTTAGACACTCCCCAATTATTGTTGTACAAAACTATGATGTAATGCATGATAGGCTCCACTCAATATTCGCATCGCTTGTTGGATTTTCTTTTGTGTTGTTATCCTTCTCGGCATCCTTTATTGAAGTGAATCCTCGCAATGCATTTATAAATGCACTCATAGGATTACTCGCAACCTTATTCTCAATCCTGATGGCTTTTTACCCACAATATGCTGGTATCATTCAAAGGGTGATGTTTATCATGTCTTTTACGTGGCTTCATTTATTCTTAACAAGAAGAATCTAAAATCAATCAATCTCACTTCACTTTTAAATGAAATGGATTATAATTAAGTTATAGAAAGAGAATCTCTTTCAAGGTAAAACCCATGGATACTACAACGTGAACACCAATGAAACATCTTGGCTTTCACGTTGTTTTTTAATAAAGAAAGGGTGAAAATAATGAACACAAGAAAAACTCTTGGATGGTTATTGCCCATCCTATCCATTATGTTTGGGGGCTTTCTGTTATTTAATATTGCTTTTGTTGGATTTGCTCTTTTGATTAATGGATTACGTATGCAAGGTATTGATTCAGATTTTAATATAATGAATACTTTACTTATTTTCTTAGGATATAGCGCTGCATTGGGGTTATTGATATTTGGTGTGTATAAGAATTTTGATAAGGTAGAATTTAAAATCATTATGAAAGCAACGTTCCTCACATTATTACTCATGGCTACCTTAGTCATGATTGGTATTCTTTTTCATGATAATTCCACCATGATCATTATAGTGAGTCTTGCATTGATGATTCCCATCTTAATTTGGATGATCAGTAAAAAACTCCACATCTGGTACTTCTTTAGTTGGAGTTTTGTGATGGTATTAGGTGCATTGATTTATTTATTTGATATACAAATCTGATCCTTAATCAACTGTGTCGTTCTTTTTACAAAGCATTGCGATTGGAGCACGATTGACACCTTCATAAGTGTACTCTTTTATAATAACAAAATGTTGTTTTATCCATTCAATGCCCTGGAGCGTCTCAGATAAACCACCTTCATGGCCTTGATAAAAAGTGACACATAGCCATCCATGCTGAGGTAAAAGTTTATAGGCAATTTCAAATGCTTTTAGTGTTGATTTTGGATGAGTAATAATGCTTTTATTTGAGTTAGGTAGATAGCCTAAATTAAAGATAATCCCATCAAAATAAGGAATATAATGATCGATGAATTCGTGAGAATCATGAATGAAGCGTACATGAGGATGTTCACCAATAAGTTGTTGTGCCCATAATAATGCTTGTTTTTGAATATCAAAAGAAAGCACATGGGCATGGTGCTCTAGACAAAACTTTGTGTCATATCCTTGTCCACATGTTGCGTCCACAATGATATCATTGGGTTTTATGATCTCGGCAAGCCATTCATGAACCACGTGATTAATGTTTTTATGTCTCATAGCGTGATCCTTGCATACTCTGACGGCGTGCTAGTTCCATATCAATATGATTGAGCACATTCACTTTTTTAACCGTCCATTGGGGTTCAATGAGATCCGAGACTAAAGCATCACCTGTTAAGCGATGTATGACCATGGTAGGAGGTAATAATTCTAGTTGATCCACCACAATCTTAACGTACTCATCTAGGGTTAATAAAGGCCATGGTTTGTGTTTATACGCAATTCCCATTACGGTTCCTTCAAGGATATGCAACATATGAATTTTCACACCATGAATGGGTTGTTTCGCAACCCACTTTATGGATTCAATCATCATCTCTGGGGTTTCTTTTGGAAGGCCATTAATCATATGAAGAACAACTTTTATATTTGTTTTTTTAAGTTTCTCTAAAACCTCCTCAACATTTTCAAGAGAATGCTGACGATTGATAAGACGAGATGTGCTTGGATGAATACTTTGAACACCAAGCTCAATCGTAATAGGTTTTAGTTTTGACTTTTCATGGAAATAAGCAATGATTTCATCATCAAGGCAATCACTTCGTGTCCCTAAAGCCACTTCAACATGATCATAGGTATCATCAAAGAAAGGATCGTAGATTCGTTTTATGGTTTCTAATGGTGCATACGTATTTGAATAGGCTTGAAAGTAGGCAATGGTTTTTGCATCTGGCCATTTTCGTTGCATCAATGCTTTTTGAGCTTTCATTTGGGTATCTAGATTAATACTTGAGAATGTGAAATCACCCGAACCACGTACTGAACAAAAAGTACAACCACCTTGATGATGATTAAAAATATGAGGACACGAAAAGCCTGCATCAAGCGCAAGTTTCGCAACCTTACCGCCATAGGTGTGTTCATAGTAGTAAGTCAGGGTATAATAACGCTTATTCGTATTTGAATAAGGAAATGGAGATAAATGGTCACTTTTCATAACATCGCTATTTTATCATATTTTTATGTGCTTTGATGATGTTGATACGCTTTTGATTGACACTGTTGATGAGGTTTTGTAGAATGAAGTAAGAAACGCTTTGAAGTAGTAATTTAAGTCATAAAATTTAGAGATCTCAAGGTTGGTGAAATTGAGATTATGACTAAGTGAACTCGTCAAACATTCAGGTTTCGGGTTTGTTTCCCTTATCAAACAATGAAGTGCATGACCGTTGGTCATGAACTAAGGTGGTACCACGCATCAGCGTCCTTAGAGGTGCTTTTTTTATTTTCAAGGAGAAAAATATGTACAATCATCAACATGTTGAAAAGAAGTGGCAAAAGTTTTGGGATGAAAATCAATCTTTTAAAACAAACACCCATGACTTTTCAAAACCAAAGTATTATGTATTAGATATGTTTCCATATCCATCAGGATCAGGACTTCATGTCGGTCATCCTGAAGGGTATACTGCGACTGATATCGTAGCACGCAAAAAACGTATGGAAGGATTTAATGTGCTTCATCCCATGGGATGGGATGCTTTTGGACTACCTGCAGAGCAATTTGCGATCGCGACAGGAAATCATCCTGCGGCCTTCACTAAGCAAAACATTGAAAACTTTAAGCGTCAAATTAAATCACTTGGATTATCCTATGATTGGGATCGTGAAATTTCTACCACGGATCCTGATTACTACAAATGGACACAATGGATCTTTACAAAGCTTGTCGAACTTGATTTAGCCTATGTGGCTGAACTTCCAGTGAATTGGTGTCCAGAACTAGGAACAGTCCTTGCGAATGAAGAAGTCATTAATGGTCGAAGTGAGCGTGGGGATTTCCCTGTATATAGAGTCTTAATGAGACAATGGGTACTACGCATTACTCGTTATGCTGAGCGTTTGCTTGAGGATTTAGAACTTGTGGATTGGCCAACCTCTACCAAAGAAATGCAAATTAACTGGATTGGTAAGTCTGTAGGCGCGAATGTTGATTTTAAAGTGGATGGTCATCAGAAAATATTTACAGTCTTCACAACACGTCCAGACACCTTGTTTGGCGCAACGTATTGTGTATTGGCACCAGAACATCCATTTGTAAAGGAAATCACCACAGAGGCTCAAAAAGAAGCTGTCGAAGCTTATGTTCAAGAAGCATCGATGAAGTCAGATCTTAATAGAACAGAGTTAAATAAAGATAAGAGTGGAGTTTTCACAGGAGCATATGCAATTAACCCTGTGAATGGTCAGAAAGTCCCTATATGGATTGCGGATTATGTGCTTATTTCATATGGTACAGGTGCTATTATGGCGGTACCTGCCCATGATGAGCGAGATTATGAGTTCGCAAAAAAATACAATCTTGATATTGTAGAAGTTTTAGAAGGTGGAGATATCACTCAAAATGCCTTTACGGGTGATGGGCTTCACATCAATTCAGATTTTCTTAATGGTTTGAATAAACAAGATGGGATTGATGCAATGATTGCATTCCTTCAAAAAGAGGGGTGTGGTGAAGCAAAAACATCATATAAACTCCGTGATTGGTTGTTTTCACGTCAACGTTATTGGGGTGAACCAATCCCCGTAATTTTCTTAGAAGATGGCACCACAAAAACTGTGCCTGTGGAAGATTTACCACTTCAACTTCCTGATGTATCTCAATATAAACCAAGTGATAGTGGGGAATCTCCATTGTCACATGCTCAGGATTGGTTGTTTGTTGAAATGGATGGGGTTAAAGGAAAACGCGAAACAAATACGATGCCACAATGGGCTGGTTCATGTTGGTATTATTTACGCTATATTGATCCACATAATAATCAAGAGATTGGGAATAAGAAACTCTTAGATCATTGGTTACCTGTTGACTTATATGTGGGTGGTGCTGAGCATGCTGTACTGCATTTGCTCTATGCTCGTTTCTGGCATAAAGTATTATATGATTTAGGGGTGGTTTCTACCAAAGAGCCTTTTATCCGCTTATTCCATCAAGGGATGATCTTAGGAGAAAATGGTGAGAAGATGTCCAAATCGCGTGGAAATGTTTTAAATCCTGATGATTACGTTAGATCACACGGGGCGGATACACTACGAGTTTATGAAATGTTTATGGGACCTCTTGAAGCAGCACTTCCTTGGTCAGATGCAAATATGGAAGGTTCACGTCGTTGGTTAGATCGGGTCTATCGTTTATTTAAAGAAGAATCACGACTCAGTGAAACTAATACTCATGAATTAGATCGAGTTTATCATCAAACCGTGAAGAAAGTGTCATCTGATATTGAAACACTAAACTTAAATACAGCAATATCGCAAATGATGATTTTTATCAATGAGTGCTATAAAGCCACAAGTGTATATAAAGAGTATGCTTTAGGGTTTATTAAAATGTTCTCAGCTTTTGCTCCTCATCTTGGAGAGGAACTCTGGGAACATGTTAGTGGTAAACAAGGTATTACGTATGAATCTTGGCCAACTTATGATGAACAACAACTTGTATTGTCTGAGGTTGAAATGGTCGTTCAAATCAATGGCAAACTAAAAGGTAAGTTTGTTGTGAAAACAGATGAGGATGATGCTGTGGTTCTAAATCTAGCAAAATCAGTTCCATCAGTGTTGGAAGCACTTCAAGATAAGAGTATTGTGAAAGAGATTGTTGTTAAGAATAAAATCGTTAATCTTGTTGTTCGTTAGTCATCTATAAAGTTAAATGAAGAGTTAGGTCAACCTAACTTTTCTTTTGCATAAAAAAACCTTCATGTGCAACATACTACAATGTTTTCATGAAGGTTGATTATTAATGATTTAATTTAAGAAGCTTTGATTGCATTCACTACTTCTTGTTTACTCCCAAAGGCATTGTTACGAGATGGTTCGATAATGAGTCGACCACTCTTGATCACTCTTACAAATGCATGGGCAAGTATAGGATCAAACTGTGTACCAGCATTACGTTCAATTTCTTCACAAGCATGTTCTATACTTAAGAATGCTTTGTAATGACGATCTGAAGTGATTGCATCAAATGCATCTGCAAGCGCAATACAACGAGCAGGGAATGGTATGTTTTCTCCTGCAATCTTGCGAGGATATCCAAAGCCATCCCAACGCTCATGATGACCCATCACCGCAGGAATAACATGAGAGAATGCTGGTAAGTATTTAATAATGGTAATGGACATATCAACGTGACGTTTCATCGTTTCATATTCTTCATCACTTAATGCTGTTTGTTTTGTTAAAATGCTTTCAGGGACACCAATCTTTCCAATATCATGGAGTAGTGATGCTTGACGGATGAGTTCTATTTCTTCTTTACTAGCATTAACTTCTTCTGCAATCGCACAAGCATAACGAGCTACACGCTGTGAGTGACCAAATGTAAAATGGTCTTTAGCATCAATGGCTGCAGTAAGAGCATAGATTGTTGCCATATTCATTTCTTCACTACCATTACTTTGTTTTTCCATGATTTCATCATAAATGACGGATTGGTTCTTACCGTTCATTTTTGCGCTACGTAAAGCAATGTTTGCTTTATGTAATAAATCTTGGCCATCATTCGCAAGAGTAGGAGCAACACATATTCCCGATGAGATAGTGACATAGCGTTGTGTATTTGGATCACTTGCCATGCTTAACGTCGACATGCGTAAGCGAATCTTTTCAGCCATTTCATAGGCCATTTTTGAATCAGAATACGGCAGAATGATTCCGAATGTATCTTCGCCATATCGGCAAATTTGGCCTTGAGAGCCACAAATAGTTTTAATGGTATTGGCAAGTTTCACTAATGCTTTATCCCCAGCGACATGCCCATATAGGTCATTGTACAGAGAGAACATATCAATATTAAGCATGATTACCGCAACACTTTGAGTTCTAAGATTTTTTGTGGACTCATTAAGTGAATCCATGAAGTAGCGACGATTATAGACATTTGTCATGCTATCAATGACAGCTTCTCGTTTAGTCTTTTCATATAACTTCGCATTTGAAATTGTGATAGCGGCCGTAGCACACAGAGTTGCAACTTGGTTTAATACCGATTCAGATAAGCGAGATGTGGAATCTTTTGAACCTACAAGTAACATACCAATGAGAGAACCATTGTACTTTAATGGAATGGCTGCTTGAAAACGCATAAGAAGTAAATCATTGCGTTCACTATCCCACATCGTTTTAAAGAATGCATGGACATCAACGATTTGTTCATAAATGATATCATCATAACGTTTAAACCAATGCACAAATGGATGAGTCTTCAACATCGTAAATGTTAATTTATCAAGTTTTTTAATTGCTCCATGAAACTCAAAGTGCTGACTATCAGAGTTTTCAAGAAAGAGATAGGCTCGATCATGATCAGTAATCTCTTTAATAACTTTTAGAAGTTCTTCACTAATGACACTTAAGTCTAAGTTATTTGATACTTTAAGGGTAAACTGCTTGATGAGGTTGTTATGATGTTGTTCAACTTTATAGAAGTAGTTTTCAACAAGTTGTTGAACAATATTAAACAAAGGAAGAAACATCACAATTGAAATCAATGTAGAAATCAGGGTTTGAGATTGGATTCCTAATCCTTCAAAAGTACTTCCAAAGAAAACGGTGATCTGCTTAACAATATAAACGGTGACTGTGACGAGTAATGTTAACAATGCAGTAAACACAACAGCACGTGTGACTACAAATTTAAGTTCAATCACGCGAGTCTTATACACAGCATAGAACATGATAAGTGAAGTAATAAGTCCAAAGGATAGGTCTACTGGGTATTTACCAATGACTGGTACTAAGTTAAACACCATCCCAATAAACAATACGATAAATCCAAATAAAACTGGTTTTAGTCTCGCAGAGGATTTATTTCCTGTTTTAATTGCCTTTCCCATCATTCTAATGGTCATGGCAAGCATAATAAACACGATTAAGAACATAGGTATTGCGAGTGGTCCAACAGAATAATCAAGTTCAAGGCGTGAGAAACCATTGACTTCGACTAAGACCATGGACGCATTACTGATAATAAGCCCCAATCCATTCGCAACTTGAAGACCAAGTATAATAACTGAGATGACAACTACAGACATACGTTTGCGAATGCCTGTAAATATACTTACAAAAATGTAAGCAAAGTAAGGAATCATCAACATGGCCGCAACCATCACACGGTTCCAAATCAAAACACCAGGTGGAAGTTGCAGTTTCATAAAGAGTGATGCTGCGGGCCAACTGGCCATCGCTCCCATAAACAACATAAAGGAGATAACATGGTTATCTTTCTTTGAGAGCGCTAGAATGAGGAAAAGTACTGTATTGGCCACAAAGACCAGAGACGGCACGCCCCAGTAGATGATGTTATGAAGTAGCAAAAGTCTCACCCCCTTGCTTCATAGATGCGATTTTTAGCATCTCGGTAACATCGAAATAGTTTGGATTAACACGGAATACTTTGTGATTCACCGAAGCTTCATAGGCTTTAATAGTACCAAGTGGAATAATATGAACCTGTAGTGGATCAATACCAAGCATTTTACGAAGATTTTTGTAATCTTCATCAAGATATCTGAAGTAAATTTCTAAGGTATCTTTAATGAGTTCAACATTGTCTAAACCATAACCTTGTTTTGGATGTTTTATTTCAATGTACATTGAAACATAAGGTCTTTGCTCGACATCGAATTTTTTAATGGCAAACCAGTCATGAATATCAAGCTTTGAGAGTGAGATAACTTCATTAATCGTGCCTTGAGTAATTCGAGTGAATCCTGCAAGGTCGATAACCGGAGCAATTCGATCAACAAAACTGAAGTGAGGAAGCATGATTCCATCTTCTTCACGTGTTAGTGATAAACACTTAAAGACATCTCCAATACGATAACGTGCAAATGCCCCTCCTTTGAGGGTAGTAATGACAATCTCGTAATGTTCATCGGCCTTAAGTTCATTGATTAAGTAGGTTTTTGGTTGATACTTTGGATTTTCTAGGTTCTTATAGAATTCATGCATTGGAATGAACTCATAGAAACAGATGTTTGGCCATAGAATAATTCCATTCTTTGTCCAAGATTCTGATCCTATCGCACAAGCCTCAGTGCCACCAAAAATCTCGAGTGGTTTAACTCCCCAATACTTCTCTATTTTCTTTTTAAAGTGAAGTGAATCTGTTCCAGCACATACAAAACCTTTAAGATCAAAAACATCTTTAGGATACATAGGTTGTTTACTAAACTTACTTCTAATTTTTGCTTTCGCAAGTCGAGACAGCATTTTCATGTCATAAGAGAAAATATCAAATTTACTTTTTGTTGAAGAACCTTCAACAAAACTTTCTCCCATACGAACAATAATACTGCTTAGGCCATAAAATAAATCAATTCCTTTTTGCATGCCAAGTTTAAAACCAGCTTTGTTACGTTCACCAAAGCCCATTTTATTACCTTCTTCAATATCAGGTAAGAAAGTGACGGTGTAATCTCCTTGGATTGAATAGGGAAGAAGCCCTGTTAAGTAAGGTAGTGGAGCCATCCCATTTAAAAAGTTCATATTAGGGCGAAGTTTGAATTCACCTTTTTTAGTGCTTGTTGAAAGAATGCAACAAGCTAAAGCAAACTCACGATTCATATCAATCATCGCTCTCGTGTAAGGAGCCACTTTAATTGGAGCTTTACCACCTTCCCAAGTTGTTTGAATCCAAACGATAGGTTCACCAGGTAAAACATCTTTATTCTTTGGAAGTAACATATCTGCATAATCTTCATAGGACGTTAAAGGTACAAGTTTTCTAAATTCATCAACAGAAGTAGGAACATGTCCATTCATAATCTTTTGACCTAGTTCTGATTTTGCGTAAATCGAAATTTGCTCTAAGAGTAAGCGATTTTGAATTTCCATAAAATCATCAATCGAAAAATCTAGGAAACTACAATATTTTTCCCATATCTCTTGGTATTTTTTCTCTTTGAGCATTTGATCCATCGTCATATTAAAATCCTACTTTCCCAATGTATTTGCACAACGTTGTAAACTTTGTGGATTAAAGATTAAGAAAGGGGTTGATTGTTGATATTGCTCATATCCTTCAAGCATTTTCGGAAAGAAAAATACATCTTGAAGCCAAACATGAAGAATATCAAATCCTGTCCACACAATACACGCTGTAAGGACGATCCATCGTCCTGATGCTAAAAAAGCAAAGAAGTACATAAAGAAAAATCCCCACACCCCTGGATGACGACATAAAGCATATAGTCCAGAATCAATAACTTTATTTTGAGTAACTTCAACATATGTTTGCTTAAAGGGTAATGCTCCAAAAAGAGCATAGAACATAAACAAACCGCTGACCAAGCTTAACAGGGAGAAAAAAACGACCCCCAATAAAGGAACATTAAAATCCCTCGGGGTGTCGATAAGTAGCATGATGGACGAATACAAAAGAAGACCTGATCCAAGCGCAAATAAAGTGTTAAGAAAACTAATTCTTAACTTGATTTTGTTGAAGTCAAAGACTACCAAAAAAGCAAAGGCAAGGCATCCGGTTATTAAGTACGTCATATTCTTTCCCTTTGTATCACGTACAATAAATTATAAACCAATATTTTCACTCATACAACCGATAAAACAACATAAAGCATTAAAAAACATCATTTTTGTGACAAAATTAACATTATTTACCCATTATTTGAGTTAAGATACAAAGTTTTCTCACTATGTCATCTTTTTGGGTTAATTCATGGTTTATTTTAGAATAAATAGATGAATTGATGGATTTGCAAATAATCGAGCTTTAACTCCGGTAGTACCTAAGCCATTGGTAACATCCAGTCGGATGCCATTCACCTCATATGTTCCATGTGTATACAGACGAGCATCGGGAGGTGTAATGATAGGTCCAAGCCAAGGTAATGCGATTTGACCACCATGACTATGACCAGAAAGCTGCCAATCAACTTTAAAGCTTGGTAGTCGTGTAATTAAGTCAGGAGTATGGGTTAATACCAATACTAATTCATCCACATTCACTAATGCGAGAGATCGTTCAATGTTTGGGCTTCCAAGAATACTTGAATCAATGCCTACAATTTGAATCGCGGATTGACCCATTTCAATACGTTGCATTTGATTCATGAGGACATCAAAACCACCATTTTGTAAAACCTGAATGGTCATGGCAGAAGTAAGTGCTGATTCATGATCATGATTGCCTAATACTGCAATCTTAGTAATATTAGCCTGCATTTCACCGAGCTTAGATGATAGTGTACTTTGCATAGTTTGAGTTGGGAGTAGTGTTGCTGGATGATCAAATAGATCTCCTCCAAATAGAATAATATCAGCATCCAATTGATTTACCCAACTTACGATATCATCAAGCATCGCTTCATTCATCGCAAATCCATAATGTAAATCAGAAATGAATACAATTCTTAAATCTTTAAGATCATCATGAACTTTAAGCCAAGTTACTTCTTCAATGTGAACATCAAAACGACGCAGTGAAAAATAAAACATCTCTGTAAAGAGAGCAACAACTATGGCTATAAAGACTATCCATCTTTTTTTAATTTTTAATTTATGTAGTTTCATGCCTCTATTGTATCATGACACTACCTTTGATAAGATATCAAAGTAGGAGGTTCTTATGAGAAAATTATTAGGAATCATTTTCATTACATTAGGTGCACTTATCATTTTGAGCATGGTGGACCCACAACTCCATTCTAGATTAGAACCATTATTTCTTCCCGTTGTTTTAGCATTAGTGATGCTTAGCGCTATGATAACATCAAAACGGATTCAACTCATTCCATCATTGATCTTTTTAGGAGCAGTCCTTTGGATATTGCGAGAATTAGATGTTATTCAATTTGATTCATTATGGCAGTTCTTTTGGCCTTCAATCTTAATCTTAATTGGCGTGAGAATCTTATTCTCACGCTCACCCATAATCCGTGTCTCAAATAATGTAGGTGTCGATGTAGCATTTGGTGGTCGTGAACAAGCTTTCAGTGAAGCTAAGTCAACCACTATTACCACTATGTTTGGCTCCAATGAACTTGATTATCGCAATGCAAAGTTTCCAGATCATGTTGTTGAACTTGATATTGTCACAATGTTTGGTTCAACTGAGATTAGAGTCGGTGATGATGTTAGAGTCATTGCGGATGGAACTCCAATATTAGGTGGTTTTGAAAATAAAACCAACAATCAAGGAGACAAAGTGTTAAAGATTAAGTATACCGTGATGTTTGGAGCTATTGAAATTCATCGATAAAAAAGATTGGAATCATTCCAATCTTTTCTTTAGCCTTTCATGGCTGATTTTTGGTTTAGAATAACAGGAATTACAATAGGATTACGATGAGTCTTCTGATATAAAAATGGTTCTAAAGTTAGTCTAATGGTATTCTTAATTTCCCCAAATGTTGTTTTAGTTGCCATTTTCTTCTTGATGGCTTCATATACTAAAGCTTCCGCTTCTTTGATAAGAGGTTGATTATCTTTAATGAAGACAAAACCTCGTGTAACTATAGAAGGTCTTACTAAAATCTTGTTGGCTTTAGAATCAATACAGACAATGACGGATACTAAACCATTATTAGATAGAATCTTACGATCTTTGATGACGGCTGTTGAAAGACCTGATGCATCACTTCCATCCACATAGACATCATCGGCTTGAAGGCGTACAGTTGAATAGAATGCTTCATGATCTCTTAAAATCACAGGATCACCATTAGCACAAATGAAGATATTTTCTTGTGGAACACCCACTTCCATCGCTGTTTTAGCGTGTTGTTTCAGCATCTTATATTCACCATGAACAGGCATGAAATATTTAGGTCTAAATAGTTGCAACATCAATTTTTGCTCATCTGCTGAAGCATGTCCAGTCGTGTGAATTGAGTTTAATGGAGAGTTAGTCAATACATTAGCTCCTGCTCGCGTAAGCAAATTGACAACCTTATTGACTGAATCGCTATTGCCAGGAATTGGTGATGATGAGAACACCACAGTATCACCTGGAATAACTTTGATGTATCGATGAGTTCCTGATGCAATACGAGATAGCGCAGCTAAGGCTTCACCTTGTGAACCTGTAGAAATAACACAAAGTTTATGTGCAGGTGTATGGTTAAGTTGATCGGGTGTAATAAAATGTTCTGATTTTGCTTGAATGTGTCCAAGTTTTAATGCAATATCGACGACATTTTCCATAGAACGTCCAAACACAATAATCTTTCGATCACATGCAATAGCAGCTTCTATGATTTGGCGAACGCGGTATACATTCGAGGCAAAGGTAGCCACCAGAAGCCGACCAGGTGTTTTGCGAGTAATCTCTAAGATCGATTGGGCGACTTTCTTTTCAGAAATAGAAAATCCTGGAACCCCAGAGTTTGTGGAGTCACTCATAAGAATATCAATCCCGGTTTGACCTAAAAAAGCCATAACTTGATAGTCAGAATTATCACCAACTGGAGTTAAATCAAATTTAAAGTCTCCAGTATGTGCAATACGACCATTTGGAGTATTGATAATAGCTCCTAATGTATCAGGGATGGAGTGAACAGTATTAAAAAACCCAATGATAAAATGTTTTGTCGAAACACGAGAGCGATTCGTAATTACTTCAATTTCAATGTTTTTGTTTAAGCGGCGTTCTTCAAGTTTTTTATTAATGAGTGCTTTTGCGAATCGAGGTGCATACATACGAGGAATCTTAACCACTTGCATTAAAAAGGGAATACTACCGATATGATCTTCATGTCCATGAGTAATGATAAGAGCTTTAATTTTATGTTGATTCTTGATGAGATGCGAAAAATCAGGGATGACATAATCTACACCCCATAGTGATTCATCAGGAAACATCACCCCTGAATCAATAATGATAATTTCGTCATCATGTTCAACAACATACATGTTTTTTCCGACTTCATTAAGCCCACCTAAGGCATAAACTAAAGTATCGGTTGGTAAAGGTTGGGAGAATGAAGGGGATGGTTCAGTTGATTTAGTCAATGATGGTTGCATTGTCTTTTTCTTTCCAAGGGTTGGTCTTGTTAATTCGGTCATAAAATAGTACTCCTAGTAGATGGTCATATTCGTGTTGTAATACGATTCCAACATAATCACTTTCTTTGATAATAATTTCTTGATTTTGTAAAACATCAAAAGCTTTAAATGTCACGCGTTCATATCGGTAGACTAATCCTTCATACTCAGTTTCTATCGAAAGACATCCTTCTCCACTTTTAAGAGCACATTCACGCTTTGAATGTGCAATCAGCTTAGGATTAACAAGAAGGTATTCAATCGTTTCAACGTTGTCATCTTCATCAAGCATATCAACGCTAACTGCAAAGATTTTTTTATTAATTCCAATCTGTGGAGCAGCAATGCCTACAGCTGGTTTTAGTTTTTCTTGTTCGGCTTTAACGGGGTCACGAGAATCTCTAACATACTGCATCAGAGAATGAGCAAGTTCTAAATCTTCAGGTGATAGTGGTAGGGGTACATCCTCACTCTTTACACGCAATAAAGGATGTGGATCCACAATGATAGTCTCTGTATTTATTTTCATGTGTGCCTCAAAAAAATTATCGTTGGATACATTGTAGCAAGAAACACACTTAATGTATAGTGATTGACTGTGCAAAGTTTCATCTGCTTTGATACAATAAGGACATGAAATCAATTATATCGCTAAAATTACCAAAATATTCAAATAAACTTATGCACGGATGGGTTATTCTTTTTAGTTTATATGGATCTCTCATGGTATTAAGTGCATCGATGAATAGCACGACAACTTTAGAATCATTAATAGGTATTGTGATACGACAAATGCTTTTTTTAGGTCTAGGTACAATACTGATGATTAAAATTGCACAATGGATGAATTTTAACTTATTAAAGAAGTTTATTTTTATTTTTTCAATGGTCATGATTGGAGTTTTAATACTCCCTTTGTTTTTCCCAGCCGTAGGAGGAGCACAGGCTTGGATTCGTTTACCGGGAGGACTCACTATTCAACCCTCTGAATTCGCCAAAGTATTAGTCATTTGTTTATTTGCACTTTATGGTGGGGATGTTGGACGTAGGGATGTAAAGTGGTACAGAGTATTAGGTTGGCCAATCATATTTACACTCACATATGTGGGAATTGTTATTATACTTCAACGCGATTTAGGTTCAGCAGTCATCTTGTTTGCGCTAGGATGGATGAGTATGATGATGTTATCGGGACCTTGGATGAAATGGGTTAAGTTTTGGATGTTTGTTTTAACATTGTTTGGTCTTGGAATTGTTTTATTCTTACTAACTCCTGAAGGCATTGCTTTTTTATCAAGACTTCCTATACCAACCTATCAACTTAATCGCTTCATCGATATGCTTAATCCAGTGGAGCGACGATATGATTCTTCATATCAATTATTTAATTCTTTAATTGCATTCTCAAAAGGTGAGATTTGGGGGATTGGATTAGGTCAATCTGTACAAAAACTTGGATATCTTCCTGTTGCGACCTCAGATTATATCTTAGCGGTGATAGTTGAGGAGACAGGAATTGTAGGGTTTGGGATTGTATTTTTAAGTTATTTTGGATTGATATCACTTTTACTTGTGCATGCATTAAGTGTCAAACAAGAAAAATACAAAATTATACTATTTGGAAATCTTATGTTTTTAGTACTACATTTTATTTTAAATGTGGGCGGTGTAAGTGCTACGATTCCACTGACTGGGGTCCCTTTATTAATGGTCTCCGCTGGAGGTAGTTCACAGCTTGCGATTATGATGATGTTTGGATTTTCACAGTTTGTCATTCATCACGATAAGTTAGAAAGAAGAAAGGATCATCATGAGAATCATATCAGGAAGCCTTCGCTCCTTAAAACTACAGACACTATCCTCGAACACCACTCGTCCTAGTTCTGATCGATTAAAGGAATCGTTGTTTAATGCCATGTTTATGCGTTGTGATGGCCAACGTTGGTGTGATATGTTTGCTGGAAGTGGAGCGATTGGACTTGAGGCATTATCACGAGGCGCAAAAGAAGTCGTATTTATTGAACAAGATAAAGAGGCTTTTAAAGTATTACGAAGTAATGTAGAAACATGTAAAATGCAGACTCAAAGTATTCTTATTCATGATGATGCAATCCATGTCATACATAATCAATCCTTAGGGGTATTTGACGTCATATTTATGGATCCTCCTTATGATATGTCCCTTGAATGGTTTATCGAACCATTACTTAAACAAGCATGGTATGATAAAGATACACTCTTTGTATTCGAGCGAAGAAGTCAAGAAGACTTGTCGAGTTTATCTTTAAGATTTGAAATCATTAAACAAAGAAAGGTAGGGCAATCACAATATGTGATTGCATGCATTAAAGTATGAAACGAGCTATGTATCCAGGGACCTTTGATCCTATTACAACCGGTCATCGAGATGTGATTGCGCGAGCGAGTAATCTTTTTGATGAGGTTGTGGTGGTCATTATGCAAAACCCAAATAAACACCCATTATTCACTGAAAAAGAACGATTAAAGATGATCAATGAGGTATGTAAACCTTTCATGAATGTCAGTGCGACAGTGGGTTATGGACTTACTGTGAATTTTGCTCAGCAAATTCATGCTTCTGTCCTCATTAGGGGGATTCGCGCGGTGATGGACTATGAAGTTGAACTTCAACAAGCCACCGCCAATATGATTCTTAATCCAAAAATTGAAACAATCTTTTTACTTACAAAGCCTGAATTCTCATTTATGTCTTCATCTGCAGTGAAGGAAATTGCCCAAAACAAAGGTGATTTAAGACCATTTGTTCCTGAGGAAGTATTAAAATGTGTTGAAGATAAATTTAAGGAGGTCAAATGAAGTTTAATAAACCAGATAAAGAAACACTCAAGAAAACATTGTCTCCTCTGGCGTATCATGTCACTCAAGAAAATGGAACTGAACGTCCTTTCACAAGTGAGTTTGAACATAATACTCGAGAAGGTATTTACGTGGATATAGTTTCTGGAGAACCATTGTTTTCATCAAGAGATCAATTTGATAGTGGGTGTGGTTGGCCTTCATTTACACAACCTATCTCCACTATAGTTCGTAAAAAGGATACATCTCATTTTATGTTTCGTACTGAAGTTCGCAGTCTTATTGCGGATTCCCATCTAGGCCATGTATTTGATGATGGTCCCAAAGATCGTGGTGGCCTTCGCTACTGTATTAATGGTGCTGCACTACGCTTTATTGCGAAAGAAGACCTTAAAAAGGAAGGATATGAAGAGTATCTTCAGTTGTTTGAATCATGAATTATCAAGTCGCGGTATTAATTGATACCAACATTCATTTAATCGGAGAGTTGTTGTTTGATTATGAGAAAATGCCACTTTGGCAACCTCAATTTGATCATTTTGAACGTGTTGATGGTGAACAGGGTCAAGCTGGATCTCTTGGTAAGTTGGTGTATATTCAAAATAAACAACGCATTGTTATGGATGAGTACATAGAATCGGTGGATTTACCGCATCATTGTGTCATTCTTTATCACATGGATGGTGTTACAAATCGATGTGAAAACTATTTTGAAGAGGTTTTAGATGGAATTTTATGGACTATGGATGTTACGTTTGACTTTGAAATTCCACCAAGTATAAGTGTAGAGCAGTTTAAAGCATCCACATATCAATCCATGATGTCATTAAAACAATATATTGAAACACAGCATCCAATTCATTAAAAAATGATAAAGATTTCTACACTATCTTAACTGATAGTGTTTTATTTTTAACACTATGGTAAAATAGGTGCGAGGTTAATCATGATTTTTAACAAGTCCGCATTTAGACAACATTTCACATTCTTTGTGATCATTACTTCGCTCATCATAAGCGTATTATTAATCCAAGGATTGTTTGATTTATCAGGCTTAGGTTCAGTTGATGTCGTCGATGTTAGCGATGAAACACGCTTAGCGATTGAAAAACTTGTCATTTCTGAAGTGATGGCAAGTAATGACCAAGCTCATAAAGATCCACTGGGTCAGTTTAGTGACTGGGTGGAGTTTTATAATGGATCAAACATTGATTTATCACTTAAAAATTTTGCGCTTACAGACCGTGTTGACACGATTAAATGGCTTTTTCCTGATGTGGTCATTCCTTCAAAAGGATACCTCGTCGTTTATTTGAGTGGAGAACGTCGTGATGGTTTATTTGCGAACTTTAGGCTTTCTGCCAGTAAAAATGAAACGTTAATTTTAAAATCTCCTAATGGAGGAGTTGTTGATGCGGTTGAAATTGTTATGATTGAGCGTAATCATTCACTCATTCGCCAAACAAGTGGTTCATGGCTAGCCACACCAGATATCACTCCAGGATTTGAAAATACTCAAGAAGGTAAAGAAGCGTATCTTACATCACTTATTGATCCCAATCCTACCTTCATGATTTCGCAATATTTACCTAATAATCGTGGAACCACAAAATTTATCCAACATCGTTTACTTGGTTTTGTGGTCATCACCAATATTTCAGACACGACCCAATCTCTTGAAGGAGTGACATTATCTAATTCACTTGATCGACGCTATCGTGAAGCTCTTCCTCATGTTTCACTTGCACCCAATGAATCTAAACTTGTTTGGATGCGCGGTTCAGCATTACCATTTGATGATTTATCGGTTGGGTTTACACTGGATAATATGAGTGGAAGTATCGTGCTTTCAAACAAAGAAGGATATTTACAAGATTATGTCGAGTACGATCAACTCGTCAATGGATTTGGACAAGTACGTAAAAACGGTCAATGGCAAACAACAGCCTACATGAGTGGGCCATATGCTTATACAGCGGTAGGAATTCGCTCTTTTAATGAACGTTTCCATCCTAATCCAAAGAATCTGATGATTAATGAAGTCATGAATAATAACACTAAGTTTATTCCTCAACAAGGGGCTCAAACTTATGATTGGATTGAGCTTAAAAACAACACCAATCAAACGATTAATTTATCATCTTATGCATTATCTACTTCTACCAACAATCCACAACGATTCATTCTACCGAATAAATCACTTGAACCAAATGAGAAGATTGTTATTTTCGCGAGTGGAGAGGAAGGTCTTACCACCGCAAACTATATTCATGTACCATTTAAACTTTCAGATGTACAAACTTTAACTTTATTTCATGTGAATGGAGATAGTATTGATAGTGTCTTTATGGCTGATGTACCCGTCAATATGTCTTTAGCACGAGACTCAAAAGCGGGTTTCTATATTTCAACAACACCAACCCCATACGATGAAAATTCTAACTTCATTGAAGGAGTCATGAGTGCCCCGACTTTCGAAGTTAATCCTGGAATCTATAATGATGTGGAGAAAGTGATTGTAACTTTAAATACCAATGCACCAACGTATTACACATTGGATGGTAGTGTTCCAACCTTAAGTTCTCGTCGTTATCAAGAAGGTATTGTACTTGAAAAAACGACCGTCATTAAAGCCATCTCATTTCAAGATGGCTTATTGAATTCATCGATGATTACGGGTTCTTACATTATTAATGAAAAACATGAGTTTCCCGTGTTATCGATGAGTTTGCCTTCTTCTTCATTTCAAACCCTAGTCAATAATCCATGGGTGGTCGGCATTGAACAAGCTGGACATCTAGAGTTTTATGAAGAAGATGGTTCATTTAGTGCTCCTGTAGGCATTCGCTTATTTGGGGGTTCTGCAAGAGGATTAAGTAAGAAGAGTTTTTCAATAAAGTTTAAGACCATGTATGGCCAATCAAAGCTATACTATCCATTATTTGAGAATCGTGATTTTAATATTTTCGATAATATTGTGCTTCGCTCTGGATCTCAAGATTACCCTAATGCTTTCTTTAGAGATGTTTTGGCAACCTCTTTAGTGGATGGACTCATTGATGTCAGTGTACAAGCCTATAAGCCAGCTGTGTTATATATTAATGGGTCTTATTATGGGGTTTTCAATATTCGCGAAAAGGTTGACGAAGAATTTATTTCGCGACATTTTAATGTTGATACAAACTCTAGTATGATTCGTATTGATAATACAACTGATCATGGCAATGCTAGAACCTATTTTGGTTTACTTAATTATGTTGCGAACAATGATTTATCTGATCCAAAACATTATGCTTATGTAGCACAACGCTTGGATATGAATTCTTATGCGGATTTTTGGGTTGCGCAACAATTTGTAACTAACAATGATATTGTGAACACTCGCTTCTTTCAACATGAGCAAATTAACGGTAATCGATGGCGAATGGTTTATTATGATTTTGACTGGGCGATGTACAACTATTTTATTGACTTTTATGCATTCACAACCCGAGAAGAACCAATGAGTGCTCTTAGAGTTAGTACCTTACTGTTTAGAAATGTCATCAAAGCTCCAGAGTTTAGAGAGTTGTTCCTTGAAAGGTTAAGTTATCAATATAAAGAAGTGTATGAAACAAATCGAGTCTTAGCAGAAATTGATCGTTTGAAAGCACTGTATGAAAATGAACTCGTGCGAGATCGTGCTCGATGGGGATTAAGTATGAGTGATTGGGAAAGTAGTGTTGATCGATTACGTAATTACTTTATTCAACGTCCAGCAACTTTAAAGGCTACTACTAAACGATTCTTCAATTTAAGCGACAATCAAATGAAAGAAATCTTTGGTGATTAACATGTACCGACATGAACTAAAATACGTGATTTCACGCCAAGATGCAGATAAGCTTAAAAACGCACTCAATATTGTCATGAGTAGAGATCGTCATTCCATTCATCAAGATTACTCCTATATTATTACATCACTATATTTTGATACGATAGACCATGATGCTTTTTATGAGAAGATGAATGGTACCCGTATGCGGGAAAAATATCGTATTCGCTTGTATAATCACAACTATGATAGAATACTACTTGAATGTAAGCATAAACATGAAAACATGACTTACAAACAAGCAGTTGAGCTTAATGAAGAGCAGTTAAGTCGACTCTTAAGTGAAGATATGAGTATGCATGAGAGTGATCCTGAGCTTATTACCCAGTTTATCATTGACCATCGACTTCATTATTTGAAGCCATCGGTCATAGTAGAATATGATCGCTTAGCTTTTGTTTATGAACCTCTCGATGTCCGTGTTACATTTGATGATCATGTTGCCACGTATCATTATCATACTGACTTAAGAAATCTTAAGGCTTCGAAAGCTTTCATCAGTGAACTTGATACCGTTGTATTAGAAGTCAAGTTTAATACGATTATGCCTGATTTTATCAAGGAGTTGATTTCAACAATTCCAACAACTCGACAAGCTATTTCTAAATTCACACATTCAAAAATTATTCAGTAAAGGAACACTCTATGAGCGCACTAGATATTATTCGCAGAAGTATCATTGAAGAATTCTCAACTTCATTAAGTTTGGGAAGTATTATGCTTTCTCTTGTGACAGCATTCATCATTGGATTGTATATTGTCTATATTTATAAGAAAACCTTTGCGGGTGTTCATTTCTCGAAGCAATTCACGATGATGATTATTTTAGTTGCCATGGTTACTGCACTTATCATTCGAACCATATCATCCAATCTTGCATTATCATTAGGGTTAGTAGGGGCGTTATCGATTATTCGTTTTAGAACGGCCGTGAAAGAACCGATTGATACAGCCTTTGTATTCTGGGCTGTCAGTTCTGGCATCATGAGTGGCGTTGGAGTTTACTTTGTGGCTATACTAAGTTCAGTTGCACTTGGAGGACTATTTGTACTCTCAACACTATTAGGGTTTAAACAAACGCAACATTATCTCTTATTAATTAAATGTGATTTGAGGGCTTATGATGCCATTCATCGAGCTATTCATAAATTAAAGAAGACTAAACTTCGTAGTAAGCAGATTATGGGGACTAAAGTGGACGTGACCTATGAAGTCGCGATTGGTTCAAAAGATGACTTAACGCATACTTTAGCCAAAGTCGATGGGGTTGAATCAGTAAGTATTATTACCTATAAAGATGAATTCGGACTTTAAAAATCATCGCGTTAGCGATGATTTCTTTTGATTCCTATAAAACTAGCATGACGACCTGAAACAGGTTCTTTTCGATAAGAGAAATATTTATCTTCAAGCTCATACGTGCATTCATTTAGATGTGTAATGTTTTCTTTAAGAATGCCCATATCAAGACATTGTTGGATATTGATTCCACTAACATCCATGCTAGAGCGCATATCATCTATTTTGACAAACGGTAGATAATGCTTGTGATGGGTAATGATAGTATGAACTAAATCATACCCAATTTCAAAGTTCTTCTGTGAAATACTTGGTCCAATATAGACTTTTATATCTTTTGGATTAATATGTTCAACTTCGATCCAGTGTTTCAGCATTTTCTTAGTGATTTCTTTTAAAGTTCCCGCCCAACCAGCATGAATTGCTCCAATGGTTTGAGTGATGGGATCATATAACAATACTGGAGTACAATCCGCATGAAAAACAGCTAACATGATATCTTCTTCTTGAGTATACAAAGCGTCCATATCCATAATGGAAGTGGATTCTTCAAACACACCTTTACCAACATCAGTCTTAGTAACTTTGATGAAATGATCACTATGAGTCATCTTAGGGAATACCCATTGTGTCAGGGGAATTTTACAAGCCTTCGCCACTGCTTCGCGATTTTTTATGACATCCTTGGGTTCATCTGGAACATAAAAGGCCATGTTTAAGGAATCAAATGGTGCTTTGGAATGACCTTGGTGACGCAGTGTCGTTCCAGCAATAATATCTTTATCTATATTCCATGTGTGTATCATAATATTACCTCTTTTACATTATACATCAAACTTTAAGAATTACGAACTTTTAGCACTTTAATATTGACAGTGCTAAACTGTTTTTGTATAATTTAGCAGTGTAAAAGAGTGTGTGCTAAACGAAAGGTGGTGACTTCGTGTTAACTCCAAGAAAAATTGAAATCTTTAAAGCGATTGTGGATGAATTTGTCGCCACTGCTGAACCAGTTGGATCGAAGACTTTACTTGAAAAGTATCATCTAGATTATTCCTCAGCTACGATTCGCTCAGAAATGAGTGAGTTAGAAGAGTTAGGGTATCTAGAAAAAACTCATACGTCTTCTGGTCGAGTACCTTCAAAAATGGGATATCGCTTTTATGTTGAGCATCTTTTAGAAGATAAGAAATATGAAAGTATGCAAGTCGCATTAAAACAAGTATTCACTGAGCGAAAATACAATACGCAAGAAGTTTTAAAAATGAGTTGTGATATTCTTTCAGAAATGACACAGTTAACAACCGTTGTCTTAGGACCTCTTTCAGCACAACAAACTTTACTTCAGATTCAACTTATTCCACTGAGTGATAAGAGCGCTATGGCGGTCTTTGAAACGAGCGAAGGTCATAGTGAAAGTCGCATGTTTAATTTTAAGGAAAGTGTAAGTACACATGATTTGCAAACATGCACTAAATTACTCAATGATCGTCTAGTTGGATCATCACTAAGTGATCTTATTGAGAAACTGATGTTGATGAAACCCATTTTGGCGGATAAGATTGAGCACTATGAGATGCTATTTGAAGCCTTCTTTAATGCCTTTATTCGTTTTGCGAGTGAGAATATCTATTTAAGCGGGCAAAACAATTTAATGAATCATCCTGAATTTGCGGATGTCAATAAGCTCAAACAAGTGATGAAATTACTTGAAAACTCATCATTATGGCGCTCTATTGGTTCATCTCAAGGTTCACTTTCATTAAATAAAGATGAAGGTTCTGAATTTGTTTGGTTAGAAGATATGGCAGTCGTAAGTTCGACTTTGCCAATTGAGAATGACTCGTCCTCCAAACTTATGGTCATAGGTCCAAGTCGGATGAAATATGACCACATTGTGGGGATGATAAAAACACTCACGAAAGCTATAGAAGATATTTATCGAAAGGACGACGACCATGAAGAAACATAAACATGATAACCAAGACGAAAAAGTAGAGGTCAATGAGACTGAATCCAATGAAGCCACTTCAGAAACAGTCGATATTGATCCAATTAAGATTGCATTAGCAAGAATTGAAACTTTAGAAAATGCTTTAAAGGATGCTGAGAATGATAAGTATCGGGCATTGGCTGAAGCACAAAATATGAAGAAAAGAGTATTAGCTGATTTTGAACTTAAATCGAAGTACATGTTTAAATCAGCAGCATTGGAACTCATTACTGTATATGAAAATCTGCTGCGTGCAAATGAGCAAGCTCCAGATTATGATTCACTTAAAAAAGGACTTGAGTTAGCTCTAACAGGATTTAATCAAGTGTTAAGTAAAGAAGGTGTGACTAAAATCGAGGCACTCCATCAACCATTTAATCCAGAGCTTCACCAAGCTTTGGTAGTGGAAGAGAGTGATGAGTTTGAACCAGATACTATCATTGAAGTGTATCAAGATGGGTATCTACTTAAAGATCGATTATTAAGAGCCAGTATGGTCAAAGTAAGTAAAGAGAAAGAGGAAAACTAACATGAGTAAAATTATCGGAATTGACTTAGGAACCACCAATTCATGTGTGGCTGTATTAGAAGGTAAGGATGTTGAAGTAATAACAAACCCAGAAGGAAATCGTACAACACCTTCTGCGGTTGCATATAAAAATGGCGAGCGTATTGTTGGAGAAGCCGCAAAACGTCAAGTTGTCACCAATAAAGAGTCTGTATTATCAATTAAACGTCTTATGGGAACCAATAAAAAGGTGACTTTAGAGGGCAAAGAATATACACCACAAGAGATTTCAGCCATGATTCTTCAACATTTAAAGAAATATGCTGAAGATTATTTAGGCGAGAAGGTCACCCGTGCTGTCATTACCGTACCAGCATACTTTAATGATGCGCAGCGTCAAGCTACAAAAGATGCTGGTAAGATTGCAGGATTAGAAGTAGAACGTATCATCAACGAACCTACTGCAGCTGCTTTAGCATTCGGGATTGATAAAACAGATAAAGAACAAAAAGTACTTGTCTATGACTTAGGGGGCGGAACCTTTGACGTTTCAATCCTAGAACTTGCGGATGGAACTTTTGAAGTATTAGCCACTGCAGGGGATAATCTTTTAGGTGGAGATGATTTTGATGATGTGGTCGTTGACTACTTAGTCGATATGTTTAAGAAGGAAAATGGTATTGATCTTAAAGCTGATCGTATGGCATTACAACGTCTTAAAGAAGGTGCTGAAAAGGCGAAGAAAGAATTATCGTCAACCCTTCAAACCCAGATTTCATTACCATTCATTTCAGCAGGTCCGTCAGGTCCATTACACATTGAAACCGTCTTAACACGTGCTAAATTTGAGGATATGACACGTCATTTACTTGATCGTACTGTTGCGCCAGTTCGTCAAGCATTAAAAGATTCAGGGCTTACAAAAAATGATATTCACCATGTATTACTTGTGGGTGGATCAACTCGTATGCCTGCCGTGGTAGAACTCATTAAGAAAGAACTTGGTAAAGAACCTAATAAATCAGTCAACCCAGATGAAGTGGTTGCGATTGGTGCAGCAATTCAAGGTGGTGTTATTTCAGGAGATGTTAAGGATGTTCTGCTTCTTGATGTTACGCCATTATCACTAGGTATTGAAACCATGGGTGGAGTGATGACGGTACTTATTGAAAGAAATACGACTATTCCTACTTCTAAGAGCCAAGTATTCTCAACGGCTGCTGATAATCAGCCAGCTGTAGACATTAATGTCTTGCAAGGTGAGCGACCTATGGCGAATGATAATAAGTCTTTAGGTAACTTTAAACTCGATGGCATTGCACCTGCACCACGTGGAATTCCACAAATTGAAGTTACATTTGATATTGACGTTAATGGTATTGTGCATGTTTCTGCAACAGACAAGGGAACAAATAAGAAGCAATCCATTACAATTACGAACTCATCAGGTTTAAGTGAAGATGAAATTCAACGCATGGTAAGAGAAGCTGAATTAAATAAAGAAGCAGATCAAAAACGTCGTGAAGAAGTAGAACTAAAAAATAAAGCAGAACAGTTTATTCATCAAATCAATAAATCCTTAAGTGAAGAAGGAGCTAAGATTGATGCAAATCAAAAAGCAGAAGTTGAAAAACTTCGTGATGAGTTACAAGATGCTATCAATAGTAACAACATTGAAGTCTTAAAAGAAAAATTAGCTGCTTTAGAAGCTGCTGCTCATGCCATGAGCCAACATATGTATCAAGATCAAGGTCAAGACACTTCATCTTCCAATGATGATGTTGTGGACGCAGATTTTACGGAGAAAAACTAATTAACCCCTAAGGAGGACTTATGACCAATAAAAAAGACTTTTATGACATACTTGGGGTGAGTCGCTCCGCTAGTGATGCTGACATCAAGAAAGCCTACCGCTCTTTAGCGAAGAAATATCACCCTGATATGAATAAGGAAGCAGGTTCGGAGGCAAAGTTTAAAGAAGTTCAAGAAGCATATGATGTGCTATCAGATCCTGCTAAGAAATCAAAATATGATCAATTTGGTCATGCTGCCTTTGATCAACAAGCTGGATTTGGCGGCGGATATAGTGGTGGATTTGATGACTTAAATGACTTGTTTGGATCATTCTTCGGTGGAGGATTTGGAGGTCAAGGATCTCGTAGTCGTGGCCCTGCTAAAGGACAAGATCGCTTCATGCAGATAAAAATTGACTTCATGGATGCTGTCTTTGGCAAGAAAGAAACCATCACATTGGATGTGGATGAAGTATGTGATACGTGTCTTGGAAGTGGAGCACATTCAAAAGCAGATATTGGTGTGTGTTCCACCTGTAATGGACGAGGTCAAACCATCACTCAACAACGCACCCCATTTGGAGTATTCCAATCCACCAATACATGTCCTACATGTCAGGGTAGTGGAAAATCCATTAAGAAAAAATGTTCAGTGTGTTCTGGTAAAGGATATGTGCGCAAACGCATGAGTGTGGATGTGAACATTCCGGCTGGTATTAATACTGGGCAACAACTTCGTGTCAATGGTAAAGGTGAGCGTGGAAATCAAGGTGGACCTAATGGTGATTTATACATCGAGATTGTTGTTGCAAAGCATAAACACTTTGTAAGAGATGGCAAGAATATTTATATTCAAGTGCCTATCTCAAATATTGATGCAACATTAGGAACCACGGTTGATGTACCTACAGTTTATGGTGATGTAGAACTTACAATTCCATCTGGCACTCAAAGTGGAACTCAATTTAGACTTAAAGGAAAAGGATTAAAAGATTTACGTAGTGATGCACAAGGAGATCAATTTGTGGAAGTTAAGATTGATATTCCAACAAAACTCTCACGTGAAGAAAAAGAATTTTATGAGAAGTTAAGAAAACTATCTTCTCAAAAAAGTGTATTTGATAAATTTAAAGACAGTTTTAAGTAACACTGCCGTGTTACTTTTCTTAAAAAGTTGACTTGGCACTCTACGTTTAAGAGTGCTAAAAGGAGGTGAATTATGAATCAACAACAACCATCCGCATTATCATTATATGGAAAAGACATTACTGCTTTAGCCAGTCAAAACAAATTAGAACCTGTGATTGGTCGTCATGAAGAAATATCACGGGCTATCCAGATTCTTTCTCGTAAAACAAAAAACAATCCTATTCTCATTGGAGAACCTGGAGTAGGAAAAACAGCCATTGTAGAGGGTTTAGCAACACGCATCATTAAGAATGATGTACCCATTGGGTTAAAAAATAAACGATTAATTGAACTAGACATGGGATTACTGATTGCAGGTGCGAAATATCGTGGTGAGTTTGAAGAGCGATTAAAAGCTGTGCTTGATGAAATATCTCAAGCACAAGGAAATATCATATTGTTTATTGATGAAATTCATACCTTAGTGGGTGCTGGTAAAAGTGATGGTGCTATGGATGCCGCCAACTTACTCAAACCCATGCTTGCACGTGGTGAACTTCATTGTATTGGAGCAACTACTTTAAGTGAGTATAAACTCTATATTGAAAAAGATGCAGCATTGCAACGTCGTTTTCAAAATGTTCTAGTTTCTGAAAGTAGTGTTGAAGATACTATCTCAATTTTAAGAGGTTTGAAATCTAGATTTGAAACATTTCATGGGGTAACGATTCTTGATGAAGCGCTAGTGAGTGCTGCGAAGTTTTCTGATCGCTATATTGCAGATCGATTCTTACCCGATAAAGCTATTGATTGTGTTGATGAAGCATGTGCAACAATTAGGGTTGCGCTAGATTCGTCTCCAAAAGTTTTAGATAACACACGTCGTGACTTAATGCAACTTGAAATAGAACTTCAAGCCTTAATCTCAGAACAACAAAAATCAAATGAAGAACGAATAAAAGCACTTAAAGAACTCATTTTTAGACAAAAGACAAATCTCATTCAACTAGAAGATAAGGTTAAGACTGAAAAAGGGCAGATTACACAGTTGCAATCATTAAAATCTTCACTTGAGCAAGCCAAAATTGAAAGTGAACAGGCAAAAGAAAAAGGGTTTTATGAAAAAGCAGCACGCCTAGATTATGAAACTATTCCTCAACTTCAAAAAGACATAGAATATCTTCATGACTCAATCAAACTTGAAGTATATCAAGATAAAGTAGACAAAAATCTAATTGCGCAAATTGTTGCATCATGGACTGGTATAAGTGTGGACACAATCATCCAACAAGGAGAAAACAAAGTTCTTAATCTGAAGAATCTACTTTTAAGTGACATTATAGGTCAAAATGAGGCGATTGAAAAAGTGACTAATGTTATTTATCGAGCCAAAGCCCAACTATCACGAGTTGACAAACCTTTAGGATCATTTCTTTTTCTTGGAGCAACTGGAGTAGGAAAAACAGCACTTGCAAAGTCCCTTACAAAGCATTTATTTGATCATGAAAAGCATATGATAAGACTTGATATGAGTGAGTATATGGAATCTCATTCAGTAAGTAAACTGATTGGATCTCCTCCTGGATATATTGGTTATGAAGAAGGAGGTCAACTCACATCATTAGTCAAACAACATCCTTATAGTGTGGTCTTATTTGATGAAGTAGAAAAGGCTCATCCTCAAGTATTAAATATTCTTTTACAAATTCTTGATGAAGGACATTGTCATGATTCAAAGGGATTTAAAGTTTCATTTAAAAATACAATCATCATGCTTACCAGTAATATTGGATCTGCTTATCTATTAGATAATGAAATGTTTAATCCAACCTTAGCGATGAATCAATTAAAATCAACACTTAAACCAGAACTTTTAAATCGTCTTGATGAAATTGTAATCTTTAATCCTTTAACGATGGAGCATGCGAAAGCAATTGTACAGAAATCATGTTCATTTACACAAGATAAACTAAAAGAAAAAGGGATTAGTCTAGACATTAATGATGATGTCTATACATGGATTGCGCAAAAAACATTTTCGCAAGAATATGGTGCACGCGCCATTGAACGAGGCGTTGTACAATACATAGAGAATCCATGTTCACTTTTGATTTTACAAGGGTATAAAGAGCAATTTAAAGCGATTGTGAAGAATGATGAATTATTAATTGAACCCGTTTCAAATAATATAAAAGAGGATATCAACCAATGATATCCTTTTAATTAGGATTGTCTATATTTTAAGCGGTATCTTCAATAATAGTTGTTGCTTGTGGATAATACTGAGTAATATACCTAAATCAAAAACAAGTCAAAAAAGCTCTTCTTGACTGCATAAAATGTAGATAAATCATGATGCATTAATCACACGGTCATCCTCTTCAAGATAATCAAGACACTTAATTGTAGTGATCGAGTTGCTAATAGGCGATCATCATTGTGAAAGGATTAACCAAATGTTAACTACATCTTGTCTTCTTCTTCTTGACTAGTGTAGAATGGAAAGAGTAGGAGATTTCCATATGAGCAATACCCATCGTGCTTTTGAAATTTTGAAGATTTTACGCATCCATAGTGATGAAGAACATCCTTTAACATTTGAAGATATTCGTCAACGATTACTCGAAAAAGAACTTGATATGAATCGTAAAACATTCTATGCGGATATTGCTCGACTTCGTGAAGTTGGACATCATATTCACACGGCAAGGTCTAATAATTTTGGATATTATATTGAGTCTGAACCATTTACTTTTGCGCAAGCGAAACTACTTGTGGATGCGATTCAATCCTCACGATTTATATCCAAAGATATGAGTAATGAACTCATTGATCATATAGCGTCATTAACTTCGACGTATCAAGCAGGACAACTCAAATCACGCTTGTATGTCGATGAGCGAAGTAAAACATTAAATAAATCAGTATATACCACTGTGGATCGACTCCAAAATGCCATCACAAAAAACAAGAAAATCAGATTTAGATATTATGATACGGTTCTTAATCGACATGATGAGCGTGATCGTCGCTTTAAACATGATGGGGCCTTCTATTTAGTCTCCCCGTATATGCTTGTTTGGGGCGAAGATAATTATTATTGTGTAGGACATCATGAACAGAGAGATACCATTTCAAACTTTAGAATCGATCGCATGGATAATGTAGTCATTATGCCTGAATCTCGAATTCCTGCCACGACAGCATCCAAAGATCCTCAGTTTAATCTTTCCAAGTATGCCCAAAATATCTTTGCAATGTATCGAGGATATAACTCCATCATTACAATCCAAGCTGATATGGATTTACTCTCAACTTTCTCAGATCGCTTTGGAACAAGTGGAAAATATAAACGACTCAATGATCAACGATTTGAAATCACGACTAATGTTGAAATCTCACCACCATTTTATGCTTTCATATTCCAATTTGGTTCTAAAGTAACAATTATAAGTCCATCTCAAGTCGTGAATGAATTCAAAGAACATGTTAAGAAGACATTATATCTATATGAAAAATAAGAGGAATCGCATCGATTCCTCTTACTCTTAATTCGTAATTTGTTCCTTACTCACTAAATATGCATGGACAAATACTCGGCCATTATCATAACTATATTCACATGACACTAAGGTAAGTAGTTGTGTCACTTCAAATTGAGTAGGCTGATGAACACTCTTTGAAGCATAACCTTCCATGACACTTTCTAAAGAATTCGATGATAATGGTAATGATAAGCGAGTTTTATTCGCATCAATGCGTTGAAATGAGAATACTTTGTATGTATATTCAAAGTTTTCATCAGCGATGGTTATGAGTTGGTTTTGATTTAAGAAGTTTTTATCTTCATACTTAATTAATTTTCCAAACATTGCAGTATGTTTTACAGAATGTCCATAGATAATGATGTGAGGTTCATTTAAGTCAACATTGCGATAATCCATAAAGATGTTTCCATACGATGAAGGACGTAGGTCAAAACCCATATTGAGGTAAAATTGATTATCTTTTCCTTTTACCATGGGAAATGACATTTCACTTGAACCAATCCTAATCCATCCGATGTAATCACGATTGAGTGATTTCATGCTTTGAAATAGTGATAAAGAGTCTTGTTGGGGTGTTTCAATGAGATCAGGTTGAGTTGCTTCTAAATGAAGTGTCTGAAGTTTTTGCACAAGTTCTTCATGAGCTAATCTTTCAAGATAGTTCAATGTCGCAATAATTAACCCTGTACCAATAAGAACAATAGAAATGATTTGAATAGAAATAGACAATATTTTTCTTTTATTTAGTAGAAGAGGTGTTAGTGATGATGGACTTTGACGATTAATCTCAATGAGATCTTCTTCCGTAAGCGTCCATACTTTCTTAAGTTTTGTGACTTCTAGAAAAGATAGCACCGATTCATCAAAGGTCTGAAAGAGTCGATACAAGAAACCTGTTTCGACCACTAGCGTGACATTCATTCCATGTCTTTTAGCCCAATGTGTAATCGAACCATAGATATGATGAAGATCTTCAATCGTAAGATTACTTTCATCATCAAAAAGCATATAACATGTTTGATGTTTGTAATATGCATTTAAAAGAGCTTCCTTAACAATCTTTGGAGCGGCTGTTTGGGGATTAATCCATTCTTGATTGAGTCTTAACATGGACAAATTCTATCATAGACACAGATATGAGAATGCTTAAGAAATCAAAGAAGTCATCTTGATATCCATTATGATGATAATTTATCAATATCTAAAACTGTTTGAGTGATGAATTCAATGGTGGCATTCAGTGTTTCTTGAGTGGATAAATCAATACCAATAAGCTTCACAAGTTCTTGTGGAGGAAGTGTTCCTCCTGCTTTAAGCATGGATTTCCATGCTTCAACTTTTGTTGGTTCTTCTTTGATGAGTGCAGCGGCATGCGTTGCAATCGATAAGCCCGCAGAATATGTGTATGGATATAATCCCATGTAGTAATGAGGTTGTCTCATCCAAGTTAAAGCGGCTTCATCTTGAATCGTAACATCTTCTCCCCAGAAATCTTTAATTGTTTTAAGCATTAAATTATTTAAAATTTGAGCATTTAATGGTTTGTGTTGATCCACCAATCGATATACTTCTCGTTGATACACGGCTTCAAGCATATGAGTCACAAAGTTGTGATAGTAAGTACGTGCAATTAATGTTGCTTTCAACCAACGTTGAAAACGTGGGGATGAATCTTGTTTCTTTAATGTTTCTGCTACAAATAGTTCATTAATGGTAGATGGTGCTTCGATAAAGTACAATGAGGCTCTTGTGTCAAAGATCGATTGATGTTGACCTGCAAGATAAAAGTGGCCAGCATGACCTAGTTCATGAGCTAAGACAAAGGCTTCTCTCATTCGCTCAGTCCAATTGATTAAAACAAATGGGTGAACTCCATACGGAGAAGAACAAAATGCACCGGTTGATTTTCCAATATTATTCTCAAAATCAATCCAACGCTCTTTAAATGAACGCTCAACCATGGTGATATAATCATCACCTAATAAAGATAAACCTTCTTTTAAGATATCAAGTGATTGAGATACTGAGATCGTGGGTTCAAAGGTAGGGTCTAGAGGTAATTTTAAATCAGCATAAGTTAAAGACTCTAAACCGTATTCTTTTTTAATTAAACGTGCATAGTGACGCATTGGAGCTTTAAGCTTCTCATAGATCGTATCAATATGATTATGATACACGTGCGTCGAAACTTGTTGGTTAAAAAGTAAGTAATCAAATACGCTTTCATAGCCTCTTAACGTAGCAAGTGCTTTTTCTTTTGATACATGAGCTGAATAAACTGCAGCCATGGTGTGTTGATATGACTTCAATTGAGTCGAGAAAGAATTAAATGCAGCTCTGCGGACCTCATGATCAGTATTGAATTCATATTGATTTTCAAACGAATTAAATGTTAGGGGAAATGATTGACCATTCACTTCAAAGGGTTTGAATTGTAAATCCGCAAGTTTTGAGCGGTTATAGATCCCATAAAAGGCATTCAGTGGTGTTGACAACATTGATAAGGCCTTTTCAACATCAAGACTTAGTTGATGAGGTTTTTGTCGAAGCACTTCTTCAATATATCCTTTTAAGTGTTGTGCGTCACTCGTAACTTCTTTTAAAACCGATTCATGACATTGAGACAATTCCACATCAATGAATGCACTTGCTGAACCAAATGATGAAGCTAAAGATGCTAAACTGCCTTGACGAAGTAGAGATTCTTGATTACTTGAATCTTCGCTAACCTTAAGCTGTGCATATGTGAACAAAGACGTTGCTTTTTGCGTCATTGATGCATATAAATTGAGGCAATCAATGATGCTTTGTTTTGAATTGAGGGTATTCACAAATGATGATAATGATTGAATATTTTCTTTCAAAGATTCTACTGCGTTAAGAAATGATGTTTCATCATTAAATAGTGAGCTCAAATCCCAAGTATACTGTGAATCGACCTCTTGACGAGTTTTATTCATGTTAGTAATCATGATATTCCTTCTTTCATATTTTTTAGTAGTGTATCATATTTTATGTACATTTAGACATTCATAGCAATATTTAATATAATAAAACAAGACTGTGAGGATGAAGTATGATACAAGTATTTGTAGCAGATATGGATGGAACTTTTTTACGAAAAGATCATTCGTATGATAGAGCATTATTTATCAAAATGATGGAAAAGATTAAACAACAAAACAAACACTTCGTCGTCGCAAGTGGTAATCAGTGGCGTCAAATTCGCTCATTCTTTAATGGATATGAAAAAGACATCTCCATTGTAGGGGAAAATGGAGCTGTTATTTTGCATCAGGACACCATTATTGGCTCAACTCACTTTGAAAAAGAAACACTAGCATCATTACTCAATTACTTACTTCATGTCGAGTCAATCTATTTATGTTCAGGGGTACATCATTCGTATGTCTTGGATGCTTATCCTCAAGCCATGAAAGATCATATAGAGTTGTATGCTCGAAACATACAATATGTAGCTCAATATGAAGTCAAAGATGATCCTATTTTAAAAATTGCTTTAGTCTGTGAAAATCATTTGACTCATCACATTATGAGTGGTTTACAGCAAAACTTTCCCCACGTTGAAGTGCATAGTTCTGGTTTAGGATCGATTGATATCAATCCTTATGGAGTTAATAAAGGCAATGGATTAGAAAAACTTCTTAACGTAATTCATCATTCCTTTGACGATTGCATGGCCTTTGGAGATGGTGGAAATGATGTTTCCATGCTTGAGCGAGTGGCATATCCTAAAGTGATGGCCAATGCACCACAGTGGATGCATTCCTATGGAGAAGTGATTGATTCAAATCAAAATCAAGGAGTCTTACATACAATCCTTAAGGAGTTGTCACAATATGAATGAAATCTTACTCGTCATTGTAGCGATGATGTTAGTGATTGTGGTTTTTATCGGTTTAATGATTTTTCGTCAACAAAACAGTTTATCCTCACTTCAACAGCAACTATGGCAGGTTCAGGAAACATTTTTAAAAGAAACACAAGCCATTAAAACAACTCAACTGATGCAAACTAATCATTGGCAAGAAGATTTACATCAAAATATGGCGAGTCAACTTGCGCCACTACACCAATCTTTACATGGCGTAAGTTCCATGCTTGGAGACTTGCAGCATCTTCACCATAATGTTGCTTCCCTCAAGCAGGTTCTTACTAAAGAGAAATCAAAAGGATTATTAGGTGAAGTCGCTTTAGAAGCTATGTTGATGTCGCTTCTTCCTTCTCATATGTACACCATGCAAGCGAATCATCCTATTTTTGATCAAAATAAAGTGGATGCTTTGATTTCTTTGCCATCATCGCATAGTGAAATCCTAATCCCAATTGATGCGAAAGTTCCACTGAATGATTATGAAGTGTATGCGAAACAACCAACTCAAGAACATTGGAGTGCTTTTATCAAGGCTATCAAAACCCAGGCTAAAAGCATTAAAAGTAAATACATTCGTCCCCCTCATACCAGTGATTTTGCGCTCATGTATGTACCATTTGAATCCTTGGTCTTAGATTTATATCAAGACCATCATCTGCTTCATACCATCTTTCAAGAAACGAATGTTTATATTGTGTCCCCCATGACACTTCATGCCTTTATCAATGTACTTTTGATGAGTTTTAAACACCATGATTTAGTGGCTCATTCACAGATTGTGATTGAGCACATGAGTGAACTTCTTTCTCATCTTGAGGCTTCAAACACACTGATGAAGACACTCAACAAGAAACATCATGAAATGACCCATGCCTTAGCAACCCTAGATCAGCACATTCATCACATTGAACTTCATCTTGAAGGATTAGAATTGAGTAAAAAAACGACCAGTATTGAACAGTAACCATAAAATTAATGTGTTTTAGGCTAAAAAAATCTTTGTTTTCAATCAAGTATAATCCTTTATTTGACGATGTAAGGTATAGTATAAGTGGACGTGGGTGTGTTCATGGATGATCACGCAAGAAAAAGTTGAGCCTTGGGGGGACTCAACTTTTTTAGTATTTTAAATTTGAAATAAGGCTTTGATCCGGATCAATGAAAATCGTTGTATACTGTTTGACACTTACAAGTCCTAAAGGGGCTTTTGGTATTTTCTTTATATTTGATATTTGCGTATACATGACTTCGACAGAAGAAGATTTCGCATGTTTTGAATAGTTAGCACATAGATTTGCGGCTGTTCTTATCATGACTTCATTTAATTCTTTTTGTGTTCTTAATATTACATGTGAGCTTGGAGCATCCTTGACATGAAACCAGTAGTCGTTCTTATTTGCGAAACTAAAGGTTAGATAATCATTTTGAATGTTATTTTTCCCAACATAGACAATGAAATCTTGTCCTTCATATTTTAAGATTTTAATGCTTTGTTTCTTTTTGGGTGATGATAGTGTTTTTGAGCGCATCAAACGTTGTGCTACCAACTCATCTTTGATTTGTAATGCTTCTTCGACACTAGCAAATTCCAAAGCATTTTCACAACTTTCTAAATAAGTAATCATGGTTTGTGTTAATGCTTGTTGTTCATGGATATGGGCAATAGACTGATTCATCTTAGAGGCTTTCTTGTAATAGGCATTCGCATTTTGAATGCCTGTTAAGTGAGGTTGTAAAGGAATTGTTACACTTATGTTTTCATCATCAAAAGAAGGGACAATCAATACTGAATCACCCTTTTTCACCATCGTGGCATAACTCATACAATAATCAGCCCAAATTTTATATTCTTCACGTCGAGATGTTGCTTTTAAATCATCTTCTAATTTTAAAGCTTTTGAGCGTTGTTTTTTCAGTTCTCTTGAAATAACCTTTGAAATATCTTGAGTTAATACTTTAATGTTTTTTTGATGTTCTTTTTGAGCATACATTTGTCCCATCATGGTATGAATTTCACCTTGAATCAATGGCGATTGAGTATGCAAAAGAGGAATCACATGAAATAATCTTGAATCATTTTCGCATACATAAAGTGTTTGCGAATTAAGGCATTGATGCAACACATCAGGAACGGATTGATTTAAATGAAATCGATATTCGAGTTCTTTCGCAAGTAAAGGCGAACATCCTTCAATCTCCATCCAATGATCTTTCTTATCTTGAATGATAGGATCATCCATTTTGAGTTTTTCTTGAGATTGAATCGGCTGGAAATTTGAATGCAACATAATATAACGTGATGAGTTCTTATCAGGATAAATCTTTGTATGCGCATCAATGATTTGATGGGACTCATTCACTAAAATTGCATTGGTATACTGGCCCATAAGTTCGACATAGAGTATTACTTGAATTTTTTCAAACACATCATTAGTTGTATCAAAGACCATTTTAAAATGTCGATCAAGACCAACTTGCATGATGTGAGTGCATGTTGCTCCTTCACAGTATTTTTTAAGTGTTGTTAGAAAGCTAGACTGATGAGTTTGTGTGAAATTTTGATGTGTTAATGTGATTCGTGAAGTTTGAGCATCTAAGGCCATCAAAATATTAAATCGTTGCGAAGCATACGCATGAAATAAAAAATGTTGTTCGCCAACTTGTTGGATTTTGTTAACTTTAAAAGGACATTGCGAAGCAATGTTTTTAAGGAGTGAGTTTAAGATAAAACCGTCAAGTGCCATAAAATTCTCCAATTTTCACCATTATATCACATTGACAAGGAGGTTTTAACTCGTTAAACTAATACAAAGGATGTAAGCGTATGAAAAAAGGACTTCTTATAGTATTAAGTGGCCCAAGCGGGGTGGGTAAAGGGACGATTCGAGAATTATTTATCCATAAACCAGAGCTCAATATCGCTTTCTCAATTTCGATGACCACTCGTGCTCGTCGAAGTAATGAAGTTGATGGAGTTCATTATTACTTTGTCTCACATCAAGATTTTCAAAGTGCTATAGAACAAGATGAATTACTTGAGTATGCAGAGTTTGTAGGTAATTATTACGGTACACCTTTAAAAGAAGTTGAACGTCTACGAAATCTTGGATACAATGTCTTACTTGAAATTGAAGTTCAAGGGGCACTACAAGTCCTTGATAAGGTTCCTGATGCTCTCATGATCTTTGTGGTTCCACCAAGTATGGATGAACTTAGACGCCGTATTGAAAGTAGAAAATCAGAAAGTGAAGAAGTCATTAATGCGCGTCTAGAAAAAGCAAGTGCAGAAATGGAACTCACTGGCAATTATCGGTATGTTGTATGCAATGATGATCCTCAGTTAGCTGCCGATATTATCTCTGTCATTATAAAACGATATTCAGAAGCGACCTAGTCGCTTTTTTTCATCCTCTGTTCACCTTCATCTGATATAATACTCCTATGATTATCGACGTGGTCATTCGAAATAGAATCAAAAACCTAGATCAACTAAGTTATTATTGTGAACATACTATCCCTGCAGGATGTCGGGTTGAAGTCATGTTGAATCAAACCAAACTTATTGGTTTTGTAGTGGGTTCAAAAGAAGATGAACCAACACCATACAAACTTACTCCAATTCTCAGAATCATTGATGACACGCCAATACTATCTCCTTTATTTCTTTCATTATTTGAGATGCTTCAAACCTATACCTTAGATTCAAAATATGACATTCTCCAACAATGTCTTCCCTTTGATAAACGATTAAATGATAAGGAACTCATCCCAACTCTTAAAAGGTTTTATACTCGTAGCGATCAACCTTTAAATCAGCGAAAATCAAATCATCCATTGATGCATTATCAAAGTAACGAGCGCATTGATGAATCTCAAGTTACTTCATCGCAATGTCGCACTTGGCTCAAACAAGGGTATCTTGTTGAGCAATTTGAGTTACCTCAATTGAAGCAAGTTCAATCAAAACCTCATCCTCAACTTAATGAGGAACAAAGCGTCATTGTGGATGCCATCGATATTACACAGTTTGATGTACATGTGATTAAAGGACCTACCGGAAGTGGTAAAACTCATGTTTTTATGGCTTGTGCGCAAAAAGTCATTAATCTAAATAAAAGGGTATTATTATGCGTTCCAGAAATCTCACTTACACCACAAATGGTGGAAAGATTTCAATCCTATTTTGAGGTTCCTGTGATTGTGTATCATTCTACTCTAACACCAAAAGAGAAGGTGAGTGCTTTAACTCAAATTCGACATCACACCTCTTGCATCGTAATCGCAACTCGATCAGGCATCTTTATTGATGTTGAGTTTGGACTTATCATCATAGATGAAGAACATGATGCCAGTTTTTATCAAACCACACCGATGGTGTATCATACTCATGATATTGCCAAGTTCATTGCGAAAAAATGTAATATTCCATTATTTCTAGCGAGTGCTACTTTATCACTAGAGACTTATGCGAAAGCATTAAAAGGATTGTATCGCTTACATTCACTCCACACGCGTCATGAAGCGAGTTTTCCAAATCTACATATTGTGAATATGAGAGATGATATTAAACTTCACCAATCATATATGATTTCTAAGCCTTTATTTCAAGCCATTGAACAACGACTTCAAAAGAAAGAACAAGTGTTAATTCTTATGAATCGAAGAGGTGCATTCCCAACCATCACATGCACTCATTGTTTAAATAATGCACGTTGTCATGAATGTGGTTTACACCTTAATTATCATAGTGATACAAAAAAGATTCATTGCCATTATTGTGCAAAAGTGTATCATGATTACCAATGTGTTCATTGTGGTCATCAACAGTTCACAGGCAGTGGTTATGGTACTCAAAGTGTAGTCTCACGACTTAAGATTTTATTTCCTCAAGCCCATATTCAAAGACTAGATTCTGATGTGGCAACATCAATCGAATCAACCTCCATTCTGCAAGATTTTACTCAAGGAAGCATTGATATCTTAGTTGGAACTTCTTTGATTTCAAAAGGACTTGATATTGAAAATGTGACGTGTGTAGGCATACTGGATGCAGATCAAGCTTTATCATTTCTTAATTTACGAAGTTCAGAATCAACCTTTGCGATGTTAATGCAAGCCGCAGGAAGAAGTGGGAGAGCTCAAAAACAAGGTGAAGTGTTTATTCAGGTGATGGATCCACAACATCGGGTAATTCAATGTCTACAAGAGCATAATTATGAACGATTCTTTAAAGAAGAGATGGCCTTTAGGTATCAAAATCAATTACCCCCTTATGTTTACCTTATCTCTATCGAATGTGCTCATAAACACGCTCAAACTGCGTTTGAAGTCGCATTAAATCTTAGTTCACAACTTAAAGAATCCATGCATGTTATTGGTCCTTCAAGTTTATTAAAACAACGAGGATTAACACGTTATCAAATTATTATCAAGACAAAAGATTGGTTAAAAACCATGCAACACCTTAGGGAATTAAATATCATGACTCATCCTCAATGTGAGATGAAAGTGATTGCTAATCCATATGCTTTAGGAGGCCTATGATATCTTCACGTGAGTTAGCTTATACCATATTATTAAACGCAATCAAGCACCGGTCATATATCAATCTACAACTTAAAGGGTTATCCCATCCTGATATGGCTTTTGTCAATGCGTTAGTGTATGGGGTGATGCAAAACTATCGTCAATGTCGTCATTTCTATGGGCCTTTTATCACAAAAAAAGTCAGTATTGAGGTGGACGTTATTTTATTATTAAGTGCATATCAAAACCATTTTATGAGAGATATTCCACAGTATGCTATCAAATCAGAAGCGATGAAGTTATGTGAGAAGTATGCTTCTTACGGTAAAGGATTTGTGAATGCAATGATTGAAAAAATCTTTAGTGCTCAACGTATTCAGGCAAAAGATGAGTTTGACACTGAAGGGATAAGTCTAGAAACTTCATTTGAACCATGGATTATTAAGATGTGGCAAGCCCATTATGGTCATCATTTTGCTTATGACTATGCAAAATTTTCGAACACACCTTCTCCCATTTTTGGATTTCTTCACTATCAGAATAAAAATGATCTTTCAAGGTATGGTACAAAGCTTAATGATTATACATTTCTATCTGATAAATCTTTGATTAATCATGATGATTTTAAAGCTAAACAGGTTTTTATTGCGGACATTCATGCTCAAGTTGTTGGATTTAACACCCCTATACAACCTCACGAACGAGTCCTTGATGCGTGTGGTGCTCCGGGTGGAAAATCAATGATGATGGCGATGAAAATCAAAGATGATGCGGAAATTATATGTGCTGATATTTCCTCACATCGATTGGAACTAGTTAAGCAAAGTGTATCCAAAGCAAGACTCAAAAGCATTCAGACCTATGAACTTGATGCTAGAATGGCCCATACTCAGTTTGAACTATCAAGTTTCGATGGTATTCTAGTGGATGCTCCTTGTTCAGGTCTTGGAGTACTTCGTCGAAAACCAGAAATAAAAATGTTTATTACCCCAGAAGATATCGACAAACTTGTGAACATCCAAGCAGAAATCTTAGATAGCTGTGCAAAGGTACTTAAGGTAGGTGGGTGGATGGTATATAGCACATGCACTTTGAATAAAAAAGAAAATGAAAACCAAATCAATGCGTTCTTAAAAACTCATCCAGGTTTTATATGTGAACACATGATGCCTTTTGATAGTTTTAAAACAGGAGGCGATGGATTTTTTATGGCAACTTTAAGGAAAATACAGTAAAATAATCACATGAAACCTTCAATCTATGGCTTAACTTATTTAGAACTCGAAACATGGTGTTTAACACATGGTTTTAAAGCATACCATGCAAAGAATACCTTTCGTTGGTTATATAAAAAACGAGTCTCATCATTTGACATGATGAGCGATTTATCGCTTGCACTTCGACAAGCCTATGACGAGCATTTTCACATGGAAGGACTTGTTGAAATTGATAAGCAAGTATCTTCAGATGGAACTCGTAAATATCTTTTACAACTTGATGATCAATCAATGGTTGAAACTGTTTTAATGGTGCAACCTTATGGATATAGTGTATGTATTTCATCTCAAATTGGATGCAATATGGGGTGTGCTTTTTGTGCATCAGGACTTATTAAGAAATCAAGAGATGTCCGAGCTGATGAAATGGTGCGCCAACTTATGCATGTTCAAAAAGACTTGGATCACGATGAAAAACGAGTCTCACATATGGTTGTGATGGGAATAGGGGAACCTTTTGATAATTACGATCATGTCATGAACACAATTCGAATTCTAAATCATGATTTAGGACTTGCGATTGGTTCACGACATATGACGGTTTCGACGTGTGGAATTCCTCAAGGTATACGTAAGTTTGCTAATGAACCATTCCAAGTTAATCTTGCGATTTCACTTCATGCTCCAAATGATGAATTACGATCATCAATCATGCCAATTAATCGTGCATATCCTTTAAAAGAACTTATGAGTGCGATGAATGATTATTTCAAAGTATCTAATCGTAAAGTGACTTATGAGTATATCTTGCTTAAAGATGTCAATGACAGTGTTGCGCATGCTAAAGAACTAGCCGCTCTCATTAGGGGACAACATGTTTATGTGAATCTTATCCCATACAATAAAGTTGAAGAGCAACCTTTTGAGCAAGTGTCTTCTAAACAAGCACAACTTTTCTTTGAAACCTTGAGAAAATCAGGAATTACCGCTACACTGAGAATGGAACATGGTGCTGATATTGATGCAGCATGTGGGCAACTTCGTAGTAAGAAGTTAAAGGGGTGTCAAATATGAAGGCTTATGGCGTAACAGATCTTGGGAGATTAAGACAACGAAATGAAGATGCTTTTGCCATAGTGGAACAGCCATTCATAGCTGTCATCTCAGATGGTATGGGAGGGGCACCCTATGGAGATTTTGCCTCAAAATTAAGCGTTGAAACATTCATTCAAAGTTGTAAAAAGATTCACCAATGGGATATTGAACACATCACAAATGCTGTCCATGAAACCAATGCAAAAGTCGTTGGAGAAACTATATTAAATCCAAAATACCAAGGCATGGGTGCAACCTTAATCGCTTTTATTCATCATTTAAATCAATCTTGGCTTATCAACGTTGGTGATAGTCGTGCCTATGGATATTCACAATCCCAATTTGATCAACTAAGTGATGATCATACCATGCTTAATGAGATGATGAAACAAGCTCATCAACTAGAATCTTCTATTGATCACCGCTTTAAACATATGCTTACATCTGTGATAGGAATGCCTTCAGGATGTCAGGTTGATGTTACAACGATTAATACTCGTTATGATTATATTCTCTTATGCAGTGATGGTTTAAGTAATCTTGTGTGTGAATCAATCATGATGGATGTTTTAGGCTCATCATCCTCATTAGAGGAGAAAGCTAAAATATTGATTGATCATGCAAACCAAGCGGGGGGTAGCGATAACATTACCGTGATTATCATAGACTGTCGAGGTGAGATTTATGAGTAATATCATTCGAAGTCGTTATTTAGTATCACGTAAACTAGGTGAAGGTGGAATGTCTGATGTTTATCTTGCAACAGACACCTTACTAAATCGAGAAGTGGCTATTAAAATCTTACGACAAGAACTCTCCATTGATCCCGTGAATTTACTTCGTTTCCAAAGAGAAGCTAATGCGGCTAGTAAACTTAATCATCCCCATATCGTAGAGATTTATGATGTGGGAGAAGAAGACGGACGTCATTATATTGTCATGGAAGTTGTTCGTGGGAAAACCCTAAAAGAACTTATTCAACAGCGTGGAGCTTTAGATATCAAAGAAGCGATTTTCATTATGCGACAAATCATTTCGGCTGTCGGACATGCCCACACGCATAATATTATTCATCGTGATATCAAGCCACAAAACATTCTAGTTAAAGATGATGGCTCGATTAAAATTGCAGATTTTGGCATTGCGATGGCCATGGATGCGACTCAACTTACGCAAGTTGATTCGGTCATGGGTTCCGTTCACTATATGGCTCCTGAATGTGCTCGTGGTGAAATGGCTTCCATTCAAAGTGATGTTTATGCATTAGGAATCGTATTTTATGAACTATTGAGTGGTCAAGTGCCTTATGCTGCAGAGGTTTCAGTTCAAGTGGCCTTAAAGCACATGCAAGAAGACTTTCCTTCTGTACGCTCCTTCAATCCCTCAATTCCACAATCGATTGAAAATATCATTTTTAAAGCCACCGCAAAAAACAAAGCTTATCGTTTTGAATCTGCGAATGACATGTTAGTATCACTTGAAGAAGCATTAGATCGTAAACATGAAAAGAAACTTGTGTTTGAAAAAGAAGTCAATTTAGAGGCAACTCAAGTGTATCAAAAGGTCAATGTCAAAGAAACAACCACAACCTCTTGGTGGATTACCCTCATTGTAGGGATTATGCTTTCAGGACTGATCTTGTTTTTAGGTGTTGAAGCCGCGTCGTGGTTTAATCGAGACCCAGTCGATCAAATGGTTGAAGTCCCAAATATTGTTGGACTAACTTTCTCTCAAGCCCGTGAAACCCTTGAAGAATTAGGTCTATTTCTCAGTACAAATGTTCGTTATCAATTAACTGATGATGTTGAATTTGGAAAAATCATTTCCTTCTCACCTGGTTTAAATACCAAAGTTGAGAAAGGAACTCAGATTACGGTATGGATATCCGATGGGATTTATTTTGTGGTGGGCGATTATGTCGGTCAAACCATTGATAGTGTGCAAGAAATGCTATCGAGCACGCGAATCTTGGTGAGAGTTGAAAAAGAACAAAGTGCTGATGTCCCTGCAGGAACGATTATTCGTCAAGAGATTCTTTCACCAGGAGAAAAACTTGATCCTCGTCGTCAGTTTGAGATTAAACTTGTCGTCTCAACCTATGTTGAGATAATCATGCCTAGCCTAGTCGGGTTACCAATTGAAACGGCTGTGAACCAGTTAGAAGGACTAGGCGTTCAAGTGTCACTCAAGAAACTTTCCACCGAAGGTTTAAGTGATGAAGAATTAGAAAACATTCAATTTAATGTCGTAATTTCGACATCAGTGGCACCTGGTGCAGTCTATACTCAAATTGAAGGAAGAAGTGTGGAGTTAACATATTATCCATGAGTGAACACATGAAAGCTCGATGCTTAAGACATATATCAAACCAGTATTCTTTTATGATTGATCATCAACTCACCATCGTGAAAGCAAGCGGTAAGCTACGAAAAGGTCTTTCACCAATGGTTGGGGATTGGTGTGAACTTCAAAAGATTGGTGATGAATATGTTATTCAAAAGGTTCTACCTCGATCTAATCAACTCATAAGACCATCAATGGCCAATATTGATCAAGCCATTGTGGTCACTTCCTTATTTAGACCAGATTTTTCTGAAACATTGCTTGATCGTCAACTCATGCTTATTGCCTATGAGAATATTGAACCGATTATCATCATTACCAAATGTGACTTAGTTTCAAACGATGATCCAGTTTTTGAAAAAGTAAGAGCGTATGAAAAAGCCGGATACACTGTCTTAAAGACAGGCATTGGATTTCCAATCCAACCCATTTTAGACCAACTAAAAGATAAGATTAGTGTATTGACTGGACAAAGTGGAGCCGGGAAAAGTGCATTAATTAATCGCTTGGATTCATCATTTCAACTCAATACACAAGAGACTTCTAAAGCACTCAATCGAGGTAAACATACCACAAGACATGTTGAACTCCATCAAGTTGGTGAAGGATATTTAGCGGACACACCAGGGTTTTCATCATTATCGTTTACCCATTGTGATGAGCACATATGTGCCTACTTATTTAAGGAATTCTCTCCATTTGTAGGAAAATGTCGTTTTCGTAACTGTTTACATCTCAATGAACCTGACTGTGCCATCAAAGAAGCTGTCAAACAAGGTGAGATTGCGGATTTTCGACTCACAAACTATCAAGAAATTATTCAAATGATTAAGGAAGGTAAAACCCAATGATTATTGCACCATCATTATTGGCCGCAAACTTTTTGTGCCTTGAGAAACAATGTGAAGAACTGTTAAAACACCAATTAACCTGGTTGCATTATGATGTGATGGATGGATATTTTGTTCCTAATCATTCATTTGGCGCAGATATACTGAAGCAACTCAAGCAGAAATTTCCGTTCTTTTATGATGTGCACTTAATGGTCTCCCAGCCAAAGATATTCATAGAGTTTTATAAAACTATTGCGGATGTCATCACGATTCACATCGAAGCTTGTTCACATCCTCAAGAAGCCATTGAACTTCTCAAAAAAATCCGCAGTTATGGAATTAAAGCTGGTTTAAGCATTAAACCAAAGACTTCAGTAGAAATGATTGAATCGTGTTTACCATTTTGTGATTTAGTGCTTGTGATGAGTGTTGAACCAGGATTTGGTGGACAATCCTTCATGATGGATTCATTAGATAAAGTAAAACAACTTAAAGAGTTAAAAATCAAACATGATTTTGACTATATGATTCAAATTGATGGGGGAATTAATCAAGAAACCGCAAAACTTGCGGATGCTGCAGGAGTTGAAAATTGTGTTATTGGAAGTGCATTATTTAAAGATTTTCCTTCGCAGTTAGGAGTGTATCGATGAAAATTGCCATTGTTGCATCATTAGCACAACCGCATGAACTTATCGGCTATGATCGCTATATCGGATGTGATTATGGAGCTTATGTGTGTGCGCAAGCGAACATCATGATGCAAGTTGCAGTGGGAGATTTTGATTCGGTCACAAGTGAGCAATTTGAGATTATTAAAAAGCACTCTTTTGAAGTCATCACCTTACCACAAGATAAGGATGTTTCTGATACTGAATTTGCGCTATCGTTAACAAGTTCTGATGATGAAGTCGTGATAATTGGAGGGTTAGGTGGTCGCATAGATCATGAATGGTCCAACATGCTTTGCTTGTTACGCTACCCACACGCAAAACTTGTCAATGATCATAATGTGATATGTGTAGTAGATAAGAAGATGAACATCAAAAAAGACAAGCAATATATGTCATTATTTCCCATGAGTGAGACATTAGTCACACTTCAAGGTGTTAAATATCCTCTACAAAATAAAACACTCCATGCTTTTGATACATTATGTTTGTCAAATGAAATAGTTGATGATTGTGCTATCATTGAAGTAAGTCAACCATGTATCATGATACTCAGTGAGTAAAGACGTTAAATTTTATGATTAAAGAACCAATGTTCTTAGGAGAATAATATGAAATTTCATTCCTTTATACTCATGTCTTTATTTTTCAGTGTGTTGTTATTGAGTGGTTGTGCAAGAAGTGATGAGTTAGCTTTAGGCCGATACGTGATGAAAGATGCAGATATTGAAGATTTTGCTTGGGTTGATCTTCAAGCAAACAATCGATTTACTTTCAATCGTCACATAGCTACATCATATCGCCCCACTGGAACATATACGATTGAAGACAATCAACTTACACTAAGAGTTAATTCTGAAGAATTCTATGTGTTTAAGATTGTTAACAAAACACTAGTATTTGAAAGTGAAGGTTCGGTACCGAGCTTAATTGAGGTTGGTACTGTATTTGAGTTGAAGAAATCCAATAACCAATATAATTAAGAAGCAAAAAAGGAATCAGATTCCTTTTTTAATGCACAAAAAAAACGGGATTAACCGTTTTGATTTAAGCAGCTTGTTGAGCTTTAAGTGTTTTCAAGGCGCGGGTGGAAATACGGACCTTTTGAGGTTTTCCATCGACAATGAGTGTCACTTTTTGTAGGTTCACATTCCATTTGCGACGTGTTGCGCGAAGTGAGTGAGAACGCTTGTTACCCGAAAGTGCTTTTTTACCGGATACGGCACATACTCTTGGCATACCGTAACCCCCTTTCATAATTGCTTGTAAATAATAGCATAAGAAAACTTTAAAGGCAAGTCTTTTATGTGTATTTGAATTAGGTTTCGTGTGGTCACCATAGTGAGTTTGTGATATGATAATCACAAGTGAAGGTCGTCTATGGAAAAACAAATTCTAGCGGTAGTGTCATTCTCTCAATATAAAGTTAAAGTGCTTGTTGCACAATTTTTCAACACTAAATTCAATGTACTCAAAGTAGAACAAGTCCCATGTGATGGTTTTGATGGGGAACACATCCTAGATGAAAAAGCGATTGTGTCATCTTTGAAAAAAGCATTTGATCATATTGCGACAAATTTAGGAGCTTCTATCACGAATGTTATCATGTGTGTTCCTTCCATTGGCATGGATCGATATCATGAAAAGGTTAAAGTAGTTCCTCAATTTACATCTTCTATTTCAAACAAAGACATTATTCTAGCCTTGAGAAAAGCAATGAATTCTCAAGTTCGTAGTGATAAGGAAATTATTTTCGTCAACATAAACTCATTTATCGCAAATGATACAACTTATCGAAAACTTCCAAGTCAAGTCGAATTAAGCTCAGTCATTTTGGATATGGATCAATTTGTTGCGGATAAAGAACTAACGCATACATTAGCCAAATGCATTGAAAGAGCAGGGGTAGGAATCTTGGATGTTGTTTTAGACTCATTTGCTTTGGGAAAAGAAACAGCGGCCATTGATGCATCTTTAAAATCAAGTGTTATTATCGTTGAGATAGGAGTTACTAAAACATTACTTTCACTTTACTATCATGGACGATTAATATCTTCACAATGGTTGGATACAGGGTACGGGGCATGGGTTCAAAACATCATCAATGAACATCAACTTCAATTTGATATTGCTTATCGTTTGCTAGTTCAAAACGTAGATTTAAAGCAAAATCATTATGGAACACATCCTGTGTTTCTATGGCAAGTTAAGGAACAAACTTATACAACTAATCAAGCTAAGATTATGGAGTGTGTGGAAGCATCCATTGATCAATTTATTGCTGAAGTGAATGAGGTATGTCAACCCATCTTTGCGAAGTCTTCAGGCGAGTTTTTATTAACAGGAGAAGGGTGTTTACTAGAAGGTCTCAGTGATCGATTTAGGAAAATAACCTCAGTGAATACTAAAGTATATGTGCCTGAAACGATAGGCGCACGAGATCCAGGTCTTACTCAATTACTTGGAGCATTATATGCATATAAAGATCATTTCATGTATACAAATCATACTGCTTCTTGTGTGAATGAAGTTGAATTTGATACAATGTTGAAAAGCGTGAAATTATCTGACAATCAAGACGGTACATTATCAAAAAAAGTGAAGGGTTTCTTCGATTCGAAGAAAGATTAGGGGCATAATCATGAGTGAGCAATTTGAGTATCAAGTAGCGAATATAAAGGTTTTTGGTATCGGGGGTGCTGGATGTAATGCGGTCAATCGCATGGTTGATGAAGGCATGCAGGGTGTTGAATTCTTTGTGTGTAATACTGACAAACAAGTCTTAGATGTCAGTGTTGTTAAAAATAAAATAGTCTTAGGTCGTACCACCACAGGGGGTTTAGGAGCAGGGGCAAACCCACTCATTGGCGAAAAAGCTGCCCTTGAAAGTGAAGCCGAGATACGTCAAGCCATGCAAGGGGCAAATATGGTATTCCTTACCGCTGGTCTAGGGGGAGGAACCGGAACAGGTGCTGCGCCGATTTTTGCTAGAATTGCCAAAGAATTAGGAGCGCTTACTGTAGGTATCGTCACAAAACCATTCAATTTTGAAGGTAAGAAACGTATGAGTCAAGCTCTTGGTGGACTTGAAGAATTACGTAAGCATGTTGATAGTTTAATTATCGTATCCAATAACCAAGTGTTAGAAGTGATTGGGCGAATTCCATTTATTGAAGCCTTCAAAGAAGCAGATAATGTCTTGCGCCAAGGAGTGCAAACCATTACCGATCTTATTGCAGTGCCAGCGTTAGTTAACCTTGACTTTGCGGATGTTCGTGCGGTCATGGAAAACCAAGGAAATGCACTTATTGGTATAGGAATGGCTTCAGGAGAAAATAAAGCTGTTGAAGCAGCCATTAAAGCAATTACCTCTCCTTTACTTGAGGCACAAATTAAAGGGGCTTCAAACGCGATTGTGAACGTCACAGGTGGCATGTCAATTAACTTATATGATGCGAATGATGCTATTGAATATATTCGCCAAGCCGCAGGTAATGATATTGACATTATATTTGGAGTCGCAATCAATGATGCACTTGAAGATGATGTCATTGTCACAGTTATTGCTACAGGATTTGATCAAAAAAGCACACCACTTCCCAAGAGTGTTGTCCCTCATACCCAACCACAACCAACCAAAGAACCAACCTATGTGGATGAAGAGGAACAGTCCATCCCAAGCTTCTTTAAATCACGATAACGCACTCAAGTGCGTTATTTTTGCAATCTATGTGATTTTATGGTATTAAGTATTAGAGGTATTTATGAAAATCTTTGTAATCAAGCACACTTTCTTTTCAAATTCATATCGCTGTAGTACCGTTCGTGAACGGTGTTTGAAGTATGCAAATGAAATGAATCCATCTTTGATTGTGATTACAGGAATGAATTCAAATCTCCCTGACACCTATCATAATTTCGTTTCACGACTAAATGATCGATCAACAATCATACTAAGAGAAAAGCAAATTGCCGAAGTTGATGATGTTTACATCCAAATTGAAGATGAATCATGTCTTATTCATAACAAAGTTATTAAAACTCAACGAGGAATGATGTCAATCGTCGAAGTTGAAAACAATAAGGTGCATGTTAAAACACTTGTGCTTGATATCTTTTCTGATGAAGAGTTTGCTGATTATCATGGTGATTTATCTGATCAAGACTTAAAAGTATTAACTCAAATGATTAAAAAATAAGCGTTTGGAATTCAACCAAACGCTTTTATTTGTTGCAACACTTCTGATATACCCCAAGCAATTCCATCTTGATCTACAGATGGTGTAATGATGTGCGAAATCTCTTTTAATTCTTGAGTTGCATTACCCATAGCCACTCCAATTTTTGCATTCGCAATCATATCCATATCATTATCAGAATCACCAAAAGCTACGTATTCAATTGGTTCACCAATTTTTTCAAAGTATACACGAATACCACGGAATTTTGATTGACCCATGTCGACCACATCCGCATATGTAGATCGACCACAATATACTTCTAATCCAGGAATGTTTCTAAAAGAAAGAAGTTTTTCAACATCCTCATGATATATCATAAGCATATCTAAAGGTTCATTTTCATACTCCTTAATGAGAGTAGGTATAGGCTCATGAAAAAATGAGTGAGCTTTAATGACAACATCATCAATCTCCTTTAACATAAATGAAGGATTTCCTTGAAATTGAATGTTCATGTCGAAAGATTTTGCGAGAGCAACAGCTTGATGAATTCTTTGTGTGTCCATGACGTACTTGTCGATAGTTTGACCAAATTGATTTAAGACATGTTGACCATTAGAACATATAAAACCATCCCAAGGGATGATATCTTTGACCATAGTTTGCATAACAGAGTCGTAAGAGCGGCCTGTTGCGATACAGCACCGATGTCCTAAAGCGTGAAGTTCGCGAAGTGCTTTCATCGCAGAGTTTGGAACTTCGTATTTTGCGGGATCAATAAGAGTTCCATCTAAATCAAATATAAAAGTTATTTTTTTCATGAGATAAGTATACCTAAAAAGTTACGTGATTTAAAGATTGACAAACTTTAAGTTTGTGTTAAAGTATGTGTAGTATAGGTCCTTTAAATGTGATCCAGAGAGATCAACAAGGCGAAACTTCACAGTCACCCTTCATTTTAAAGGCGCCATTGCGCCTTTTATTTTGGCCTATACGTCTGTTTTTCAAGGAGGTACTATGAGCGAAAAACAAACGTTAGTATTGGGAGTTAGAGATTGCCCAAAACCATTACCATGGGTTGTATTATCTCTTCAACATGTCTTTGCAATGTTTGGTGCAACGGTGCTTGTGCCCATTATTGTAGGCTTACCAATTTCAGTGGCATTATTTGCATCCGGTTTAGGAACACTCACTTACATTGCTTTGACTAAAGCAAAAGTTCCAGTTTACTTAGGTTCATCATTTGCTTACATCAGTGCTATTATTTTTGCCAAAGAAGCTTTAGGTGGTGATATTAGTGCAGCTCAAACCGGTTTAGTTATGGTTGGATTAGTGTACGTTTTAGTAGCATTACTCATTAAGTTTTTAGGTAAAGCTTGGATAAATAAACTATTACCTCCCATTGTAATTGGGCCAATGATTGCGATTATTGGTTTAGGTCTTGCAGGAGTTGCAGTTAATCAAATTGGTCTTAATGGAGAAGGAAGTTGGCAATCCATTGTGATTGCAGCAGTTGCATTCACCGTCTCAGCGTTTGTTAGTACTAAGGCTAAAGGATTCTTTAAAATGATTCCATTCATTCTTGGTATTCTAGCAGGTTACTTGGTCGCATTTGGATTAGGACAAGTTGACTTATCTCCACTAAAAGATGCTTCATTCTTAACGATTCCAGATTTCAAACTCCCATTTAGAGATTGGAATTTCTACTTTGGTCCTGAGATGTGGGCCATTGTTCCAGTTGCGATTGTAACCATTTCAGAACACATTGGGGATCATAAAGTATTAGGAAAAATTGTTGGACAAGATTTCTTACAAGATCCAGGACTTGATAAAACTCTTATTGGGGATGGGGTCGCCACTGCTTTATCTGCGCTTCTTGGTGGTCCAGCAAATACGACATATGGTGAAAATACAGGTGTTGTTGGGATGACAAAAGTAGCATCAGTATGGGTCATTGGCTTAGCAGCGGTGTTTGCGATAGCGTTAAGTTTCTTAGGAACAGTGACCGCATTGATTTCTACCATTCCAAGTGCAGTTTTAGGTGGAATGAGTGTACTCCTATTTGGTGTTATTGCTTCAAATGGTATCCGTGTTCTTATTGAAGCAAAAGTTGATTTTACACAACAACGTAACTTGATTATTGCGAGTGCAATGTTGGTGTTGGGTTTAGGTGGAGCTGTGTTAGAGTTATCTACACTAGTTACCTTATCAGGAACAGCACTAGCTGCTCTTGTGGGTGTGGTGCTAAATTTAGTCTTACCGAAAGCTTAATTAACATAATTAAAAAGAAAGAGTTGCTTCATTGAGGAAGCAACTCTTTTTCTTCTTGGTATTTTATCATTGGGATTAAACTTAGCAATGAGCTAATGGCTGGAAGTATAGTAAGTAATAAGAATATTCCAAGCATGGATGCCTCAGTTTGAGCAACATTCTCAATGAATCCGAATACATTAAGGACAACACCCATAAAAAATAGTCCAATTGCCGTTTGAAGTTTGGTTGTGAAGGTGTGAAGAGAAAAAACCATTCCTTCTAAGCGTTTCGATGTTTTGCGTTGTAAGAAATCAATAGAATCATTGACCATGATATACATGATGACATCATTGAGTCCCATACTAAATCCCACCACAAACATCAGTAATAAAACTAAAGCAAGTTGATTATACCCAATCATAAACAAAGCCAGATGAGCAAAGGCTTGAATGATTAATCCGCCTTGATATAGTGCTTTTTTGGAGAAGAACTTTCTTAGAAACGGTGTCAAAATCATCGCAAAGATCATTGAAAGAATTAATGTTGCCCCAAGAAGTGAGAATAACCCTTCATTATTAAGATTGTATTTTGCGAAGTATGTTCCTGCAGCCCCTAAGATCATTCTAAATGCACCAAGCATACGTGATGATTGAAGTTGAAGTAAAGGTTTGTTTTCTTTCAGTAGAAGGAAATCTTTGAGTTTTGAAACTGAAGCAGGTCGTTCAACTCGTTCACGAGTATTAAAGAATGCGAGTAAAAATAGAGCAGCTCCTAAAACAGATATGCTAGTTGCTACGATGGCATATCGTTGAGGATGATTTTGAAGTAAACCTAAAGCAATAGGTGGAACCACAATCGCAATAGCCAAACCAACATTTGACATAATGCGAGCTAAGGTCATAATTGTGAGACGTTCTTTAGGATTATCACTCATTGCGGAAGATAATCCCCAATAGGGCACATCAGAAACAGTATAGACCATGCCCCATCCAATGTAGGTTAAATAAGCATATACAAGCTTGGCTTGTGTACTTAAATTCACATTGATGAATGTCAAAATAGTGAAGACGGCCATGGGAATCGCAACCCCAAGTAAATAAGGTCTTAACTTACCCCATTTGGTTTTAGTCTTGTCGACAATGATTCCCATCATAGGATCATTGACGGCATCCCATACTCTCGCAATAAGCATAAGTGTTCCTACACTTATGGCTGCTAGTCCTAAAACATCGGTATAAAATATCATAATGAATGTGGCAGAGAAATTATAAATTAAGTTCTGCCCTAAACCTGCGAATGCGAATGAATATATTTCTTTCTTTCCTAAAGGTGTTGTGTTCATATTTACCTCTTAGATATAGTTTATCATTCAAATGAACAAAGTAAAGTGTAGGAATTCAACAAACTCATGTCAAATGATAGGGTAGGAGGTAATTATGATTACAACTTCAACTGCTTTAAGTATTGTCATTATTTCAGCAGGCATTGCAGCTATCTTTAAGATTTTGTTTTCATCAACGGGTCGGTTAACGATTCCAGGGTTAAATGCATCTTGGGGGAACTAAGTGTTTTGCCTAATCATTCACTACGTCCACGTGAAAAAGTAAAAATGTTTGGATGGCAGTCCCTCAGTGATGATGAGGTACTCGCGATTATGTTACGAAATGGAGTCCGTGATTTTAGTGTCAATGAAGTAGCTCAACAGCTACTTCATACCTCTAAGGGACTAGCTGGATTAACTTCATTATCAATCAAGGAATGTATGAGTGTCAAAGGTATAAGCTATATCAAAGCTTTAGAGTTAAGTGCTTCATTTGAACTTGTAAAGCGAGTGTTGCGTTCCACACTACCATATATGAGTGTCATTGACCATCCTCAAGTGTTATTTGATTGGCTAAGACTAGAAATTGGTGATAAGCAACAAGAACATTTCTTAGTCATCTATTTGAACACACAGCATCAAATCATTGGATACAAGACTTTATTTGTGGGAACGCTTGATCGCTCAATCATTCATCCAAGAGAAATATTTAAAGAAGCAATGGCGGTATCAAGTTCAAAGATTATGGTGGTTCATAATCATCCTTCAGGAACCCTGACGCCATCTTCTGCAGATATTCAAGTGACACAAAATCTTAAAGAAATTGGTGATCTAATGGGAATACCACTTCTTGATCACTTAATCGTTTCCGCTTCAGGATATATCTCTTTAAGGCAAATGAACTTGTTTGATTGAAGAAGAAACGTTTTTTCTTTATAAT
>JAGXSD010000004.1 GCA_018333955.1 Erysipelotrichia bacterium | reverse complement strand
GACATGTGCAGTTGACTGATACTAATAGGTCGAGGTTTTAATCACAAAACCCTACGCAAGAAAGAATATGATTCCCCTTCTGTTATTTAGTTTTGAGCGAACGCTCTCATCCGGTGATGATGGCGAAGTGGTCCCACCTGTTCCCATCCCGAACACAGAAGTTAAGCACTTCAGCGTCAACAATAGCATGGCTTGCCCATGTGAAGATAGAACGTTGCCGGGTAACTAACGCCTCCTACCCAGGAGGTGTTTTTTTATGTTTATGTTTACAGTTGCATTTGATACAATAGATAATGAGGTACTTTTATGATCATTATGTTATACATTGCCCTTGTTTTATTGTGGCTTTTGTTGGCACCACAATTTGAAATATCATCCTTACTTCTAGGAATGTTCATTTCACTGATCATTGTGTTGTTTACTTATGAAAAAGAAGAAGACAAAATCACAAAACCGTTTTTATTAGTAAAAACACATGTTCATTTCATCATTGTCTTACTGATTGAAATCTTCAAAGCGAACATTGATGTGGCTAAGATTGTTTTATCTAAGAACATGGAGATTCAACCCCATTACCTTACGTATCAACCTCAGCTTCGATCATCGTATGTTGCGGTGCTCTTAGCCAATGCGATCACACTCACCCCAGGAACACTAAGTGTTGACTACAATGAAGAGGGGTATGTGATTCATGCTTTAACCAACAGTGCAGCCCAAGGATTAGTGGGTTCATCACTAGAAAAAGTCGCAAAGGAGATTGATGCATGTTTATCGAAACACTAGTCATGGTTTTACTCTTAAGTATGACCTTCATTTCATTAGTGCGTGCTGTGATAGGCCCAAGCATGCTTGATCGCTTAATTGCGATTAACGTTATTGCGACGAAAGTGACCACACTAATTGTGCTCGTTGCCTTTGCCTTAAACCAAGATATGTTTATTGACGTGGCGATGGTGTATGCCCTCTTAGGCTTTATTATGTCCGTGGGTGTAAGCAAGTTTGTCTTTAAAGGAGGATTAGGGTCATGAGTACATTCATTTTAGAAGCGTTCACAATCTTATCCTTTGTGTTAGGTTTATTCTTCTTCCTTGTGGGAAGTATTGGACTCATTCGCTTACCTGATGCGATTACTCGTCTTCATGCGACCACTAAAGCGGATACGCTTGGAGCTGGATTTATCATTTTAGGGTTTATTTTAAGAACAGGATTTTCACTGATTAGTTTGAAGTTAGTTCTAATCATTGTCTTCATTTGGTTAACAAACCCTACTGGAGCTCATTTGATTGGAAAGATTGCGTATGAGAAGAAGGAGGATCAAGTATGAGTCAACTCTTCAATGCATTATTACTTATATTTTTAATTGTTGCGGCGATTGCGGTTGAACATACCAAAGATCTATTAAGTGCAATCATTATCTTCGCCTCATACTCCCTTATGATGAGTGTACTTTGGTTATTACTGATGGCTCCTGATGTTGCGCTCACTGAAGCGGCAATTGGAGCGGGGATTACAACTTTGCTATTTTTAGCACTCTTAGCGAAAACGGAGCGACTGGAAAAATGAAACACATCACGACATTTTTATTTTTCGTTTTGTTTCTAATACTTTCATGGGGTGTGCTTTCAATGCCTGCGATGGGAGATCCTAATGCGCCAGCGCACAATCAACTTGCGGAAATCTATAAAACACGCTCTCTTGAAGACACTGGAGCAGCCAATGTGATTGCGGCCATTATTACTGATTATCGTGCTTTTGATACTTTAGGTGAAACCACTGTCTTATTTACATCGATTGCGGCTGTGGTCTCCATTATGGGGGCAACGTCAAATAAAGGGAAAGATCATGAATGATATTATTTTAAAAACCATCACGAAGTTACTTTTCCCATTCATATTACTCTTTGGATTCTTCATTATGATGCATGGTCATATTACTCCTGGAGGAGGATTTTCTGGAGGAGCGATTGTCAGTGCTGGGTTTGTCTTATATACACTTACCTATGGTTTACATGCTGCTGAGGCTAAACTACCTCATCATATTTTAAAACTTGTCGAGACCGCGGGTGTATTATGGTACATCTTAGTCGGTTTAGTGGGTGCAGTAACCATAGGATCATTTTTAAGTAATGCTTCAGCAGGATTTCCGTTAGGAGAAGCTTTTAGTTTGCTTTCTAGTGGTATGATTGCGCTTTTGACCATAGGCATTGGAATAAAGGTAGCTTCGACCATGATTACACTATTTAGAACACTTATTGAGGACCACCATGATTGAATCGATACTAACGCATATGAATTACATTGGCGCGATGGCGTTATTTGTGATTGGATTACACACGGTGTTAACCCACTCAAACCTTGTGAAACGCATCATTGGCCTTAATATTATGGAAACCTCGGTGTTTCTCTTTTTCGTGAGTATTGGTTCAATCAGTGGGGGAGTCTCACCCATCTTTACCTCAGAAACGTCCACGGGCTTTATTAATCCCATTCCTTCTGCCCTCATCCTGACAGGGATTGTGGTGGCGGTGTCCATCTCAGCGTATTCATTATCGCTCATCATTAAAATCTATGAGTTCACGAAAAGTTGTGAACTTAAAGAGTTCATGGAGGATCCTTCATGAATCTGATGATCTTGTGGATATTACTACCATTACTCATGAGTGCATTAATCCTACCGTTACTTAAAAAGCATTTAAAACTGGTTAAGGTTATCTTCATGGGAGCGGTGATGCTTTCCACGCTAGTCACGTGGATGATGATTCTTCAAGGAGACACGTTGGCGAACACCAGTGTGGTGTTTAGTTCCTGGGACGTCACGATTGGGATTGAGTTTAAGTTCACCTGGTTAGCGATGGTCTTTGGAACCTTTGTGATGTCACTGTCCACCTTAGTGGTGAATTATGCACTCTCAGATATGCATCATCATATTGATGATCATGCCTTGGCCTCCTATGCGACCTTAGTGTTACTCATGCTTTTTGCGATTAATGGGTTAACCTATACCAATGATATCTTTAATATGTATGTGTTTATGGAAATCTTATCGATTACTTCGGCCGCGATTATTTCCATCAAACACTCCAAAGCGAATTATCTAGCCTCATTTCGTTATTTAATGCTTAACTCGATTGGCTCGATTTCAATTCTGATGGCAATCGCCTTCTTGTATATGATTGGTGGCCAACTTAATATGGATGCCTTGGCTCTAGCACTGAATCAAGCGATTGTGGATTATCCTTTAGTGCTTACCATGGCGATGATCTTTATGATGGTGGGCTTTGGACTAAAAGCCGCCATGTTTCCGCTTCATGTATGGTTACCTGATGCCCACTCGAATGCACCATCCCCATCTTCAGCTTTGCTTTCAGGGATTGTGGTGAAGGTGTATATTTTACTCCTTATTAAAATGATGCATTTAGTGTATCGCTTTTCTTGGTTTGAGACCTTTAACTTAAACACCACCTTAAGCATCTTTGCGATGTTAGGGATTGTGGCAGGATCTTTATTTGCGATGGGACAAAAGGATATTAAACGTATGCTTGCGTATTCCTCGATTGCGCAAATCGGTTATTTATTCTTAGGACTCTCCTTAGGCACCAGTGCAGGTCTAAGTGCCACATTATTTCATATGATGGCCCATGGCGTGCTTAAGATTGGACTATTTTTAAGTGTTGGGGCTTTTATCTATCAAACTCATCAACGACGTAT
>JAGXSD010000003.1 GCA_018333955.1 Erysipelotrichia bacterium | reverse complement strand
CTTAGTACGTTCTATGTCGAAAAAAGGATGTACGGGCGATAATGCGGCTTGTGAAGGAGTGTTTGGACGTATAAAGAATGAATGTTTTTACCATAAAGACTTTAGAAACATGGACACCGCTGATTTTATCAACTATCTTAATGACTATTTGAACTGGTATAATGAAGACAGAATCAAGCAGAAATTTGGGTGCAGCATTAATGAAAACCGAAGAAAGTTAGGTTATTAGTGTCCAAGTTTTTGTCCGCATCCCCCTCCCAACAAATCTTCTAAGTGAGCTGAAATGTGCTGAACAAAAGGAAATAATATAATCTTACTAAATCCATCGACGTGGCTTTGAATATTTTTTTCATAAGAGTAATTGATAACAAGTTTATAATATTCATCAATCTTTTCTAAGACAAACATCCTTTAAAGTTAATTTTGACATTATTTATCACCAATCAAATTAATTAGTTCTAAAGATTTTTCAATTTCACTGCTTAGAAGTATAGATATTTCTTTCCTAAGTTCCTTAATTCTTTCATCAACGTTATATCCAAGTTCATTAAGATTGATTTCGACATATTGACCAGCTTGAACAGAATAACCATTATCTTCAACTTGCTTTTTTTCGACCAAAACAGAGAACTCAGGTTCTTGAATTCTACCTTTAAAGAAACTTGTAATCTTCGTTTTTTCATCATTACTTAGGACCGTTCTTTGACCATCTTCAAGTGAAACCTTTGTCCCAAGATTTGATGCATCCATTAGCATGACTTTATCATCAGACTTAGTTTTGTCTATAAAGATAATTGATACCGATGTCCCAGTCGTTGCGAAAATGTTGGATGGCATATGGATAACCCCTCTTAGCCAGTTATTATCCACGAGGTGTTTTCTAATCTTAAGTGGAATCCCATTGCTTGCAGAAACGAATCCCGTTGGAACAACTATTGCTGCTTTACCTCTTGGTGATAAAGATGCTATAGCATGCTGAAGGAAGGTCTCATAAATTGCCATGCTATTCTTATCTTTTTTAGGAATATTAGGAAGACCAGCAAAGAAACGATTATACTTATCGGTTTTTAGATTTTCGATAGAACTACTGAAATCTGTCTTAAATGGAGGATTCGTACTTATATTTAGTGTATTTGATTTTAGTGTCTTACTTAGTAGAGTTTAACATTGAAAACATGTCTTCACAGTACTTTTAGTAAATGTGTTTTTACTAATAAAACACTAAAAATATTAAGGGATTTATCAAATTGACGATAGTGATTTATCAAAATCCGCCTACCAAAATAGCGAAGAATCAACTGATTTATCAAAACCCGCCAAGTGATTTATCAAAATCCGCCTACCAATTTTTGATTAATCAACCCGTTTAAATTGCACTTTCAACTTTCAATTTGAAATTCATTTAATTTCTTAAACAACTCTTCCATATACTCGTATGCAAAATTGTAAAGTCTATATTTATCGTTCTTTGGTCCACTAATTACTTCATCCGAATATTTTTCTTCACCTTCTAGATGATACTTATCTCCTTTTGTGTAATCTAGTAAATCGTATACATCCTTTGCTTCTAGTTGTTTCTGGGTAATCAATATCACGATTTCTTTTCCATTTTCGTTTTTTAGAACAACGTTCCCTTCAACACTTAAACAAATTCTAATTGTTCTTTTTGTCATAACGTTTCCATCTTCTCCTTATAGTTTCAACTCCTCCATCTAATATATTTGCTACATCATTTAGAATATTTACTGTAGTTCCGTTAATCCCTTTACCTTCATATTCAAGAGCCCCATATTCAACACTAATATCTCCCTTTTCATCTTCTTTTAGAAGTACGATATTATTGTAATCAAATCCAATTTCTAGAAAAATCAAGATCAAACTTACTATGTTTTGTGCGGTTAACTACAAAAAATGGCACCTCATTTTCACGAGTTTAATGAAAAAACACTTTCGCTTTTATTTATCGACACCTGTAAATATGTGTTCAGGACCTCCCTTGTCATACAGCTCAGTAAAACTATTGTTCCAAATGATACAACATATTCCACTTAAGATTACTTCGTGTTCTGTATTTGATTAGTAAACTCAATCAATGAAGTAATTATCTTATTTACTTCGTCTTTGTATTGAGAGTTATCTACACCCATTCCCCTTAAGTACGCATATACTGAGCGATTTACCAATTTGACTAAAGCTTCTCCTTCGCGCTTCTTATCAAAGGTTGTTTTCTTGTGTCTTTTAGATTTATTCTCAACAACTCTTTTTAATTGCTTTAATTTGTCTTTGACATCCTTAACGCTAATGTCTTTTCTCTCTTCAATGAACGTCCTAAACTCATGGAGTTGATTTTTACTTAGACTATTAATTACATCAACATCTTTTAAGTCAATCAATTGCTCTAAAAACATTGTCTCAAGCTTTCCCGATAGAATCTTATCCGCAATATTCAGTTTGCGAATTATCGCTAATCCCATCCCTGTCTGCTGTTGTATTATCTCAATCGTTCTAACTCCAACCACCTCTTCTCCTAGAGATTCTCTAATATCATCAATATTAGATTTGTAGTACTTGAATTGGCGAAGGCGTTCTGCATCAGTTAACTGTCTCTGCGTTGCATTTGAAGCAATCATGTACATAATTTCCTGATCCTCATCTTTAAACTCTTTGACTATACATTCAATCCTTGCATATCCCAAAAATCCTTTTTCATGGACTAAATATTTCAAAGCATCCAATCGCCTATGACCTATCAAACAAATATAGTGACCAGATTTTTCGGGGTCTTTCTTAATCACGAGTTGTTGTTGTAAACCATCTCGTTCAATCGATTCTGCAAGTTCAAGCATTCTTTTCTTATCCAACCCGTAATCGTATATCTTCGAGTTAATCCCATGATGCGAAATGCTATTAATATCCACAACAATCTTTTCATCTTTTTTGTAGAGCGAAAGTTTGTTTAACAAAATCTCGCTCATCTTAACGGCTTTGTTCGTCATTACAAGGGTGTTCCTTTCAATTTTTGATAATCTCATTTTCAATACGACGATGAGCACTCAAACTACCTCACCATCGTTTCTAATTTTTCCGAAAACTGGTGTTTTAGATCTGGACCATCAGGATTAATCCATCATTAACATATCAATTAGGTACTTTTGCATAAATTTTAGACTGATTTAAATCGTCTATTCATCTTTCATGTTGATGATATTTCTCGTAACCTAGTTGATATAAGATGTAATGCTCATTTTCGATTCTCAAAAGTTCACCCACATAATGTTGAAGATCGTAATCAAAGAATAATTGTGGACATGTTAATTTCAAAGCTAAATTGAGATAAGTCTTTTCTTCAACATTTTCCACCAATGCAATTTCATTTAAATCAATATGATTAAATTCAAGTATTGACTCAAAGACTTTCTTAAACTGAGAACTTATTTCTCTACTACGCATTACATTTTCAAACATTTCATCATAAGTCATATGAGGAATATCATAAAAAATTTCAGGATGAAGATGCGCTAATATAAAAGTTAATACATTATCTTGAGTATTTTCATTACTCCATCGATTTCTAAGAACATATAACACTCTTGAATCGCACATCAAAATCCCATATACATCTACATTAAGAAAGAACTCTTCAGGTATTAAAGTATAATTGTTCATATTACTTGCCTCTCATTTTCTTGTATTCAATAACTTCAGGGAATTCCTCAAAAAAAGATTTTGAAATACCGACGTATTTTTCAAATATAACAGTTTGAATCACTGCGTTTGGCAAAAGCACAAGACCATCTTGTTGCGCTTTTTCTTCAAGATTCTGTCTAAGAACAATTGCGCTACCCATAGAAATTTGAAGCACTGTCATAATATGGTGATTTCCCATTGTTGGCTGTTCTAATGCAATGTACTTTTCTAAATTCGATGTTTCCTTCGCTTGTCTTGGCATCCGTATGTAACGACCTCCCTTGGTAATTAATTCAATGAAATATTCCATTATCACATTATTTTTATAGTAATCTTCTAAGTTAATAATTTCATCAATTCCTGGTGGATTGCCAACATCTTTTTCTAAATCAGAAATTCTTTTTATTGACATACCAGTATCTGAACTCACAGTGTCCCTATCAAAACCTTCAATTATCCTAGCAGCATAGAAGACCGTATATGATGTCTTTTTGTCAACATTTTGTATTTTGTTTTTTTTGGTTTTCACATATACATTATATGTCTTTGTTATAAAGTTGTCAAATATTTGTTTATAATTTATAATTATAAAAAGAGGTACATAATGAAGACAAATTTGCAAAAGTTAAGAATTTCAAAAGATAAATCATTGCAAGAAGTCGCTGACTATCTAGGTATATCAAAACAAACATTAAGTAACTACGAACGTGGCACAAGAGAGCCTAACATTGCCACAATTAAACAACTTGCGGTGTACTATGGTGTGGATCTGAATCAACTATTAAACTTTAACCTTAATGATGCTCAAAATATTCAAGATTTTAAATTCGATACTTTTCAAGAAAAGCTAAACTATCTTTTTGAGTCAAGTAAATTCAAGAGAATTTTTGTCTATAAATTGGATGTAGCGTTGCCACTTGATACAAATAAACACGTTGATTTTGAAGATATACCACGTTTTTGGATGAATGATAATTCAGATTTCTTTGGTATCAAACTAGTCGACGATCAATTTTCTCCACTTTTTTTAAAGGATAGAAACTTGATTATAAAGGTTACAAATAGTTTCACAGAAAATGATATTGTTGTAATCAATGTGGATGGAAAAACAAACCTTTTTTCAGTGATACTTCAAAAAAATATTCCTCTTTTCTATAATCTAGCTAGCAAAAATTTAATGGACATTGAAGAGGAGAATCCAAAGTCTATTCACTTCATTGGTCGAGTTGTTGAAGTTCGCCAGAAGATATCAAGTCATACTGAGGATTCAATTGATTTTTCAATATTATTGACTAAAGAGAGGTATACTATCTCAGCAAAACGACGTATAGCCAAAAAATGAGAAAGTCACTTATTATCTAAATACTTGTTTTTCGCATCCTCAATTAGACTGACTCTCGCATGATTTTTGTCCGCAAACATATTGATATAAATATCCAGTGTAATTGTCAAACTACTATGGCCAAGTTGAGAACTAATTGTTTTAGCGTCTGCACCTAGAGCATAATTCATTGTGGCAAATGAATGTCTAAAATCATGGATTCTAATCTTTCTTAATCCTGCTTTTTTAGCATGCGCAGCATTTCTCTTATCAATTGTATTATCAGCGAACGGGATTGTTCGATCTTGTCTTAGAAATATGAATTCATTATCATTGTATTCTGGATGTTGCTTTCGATAATTATGTAAGTGTTTAAACATACTCATTAAACGTCGATCCACAAGCACACTACGGAGCGCATTTTCTGTTTTGACTCTCGTGCAAATTCGACCTAGATTTGGATCTTTATCAATAAACTGCTCATCAACTCTAATTTCAAAGGTTGAGTAGTTAATATCATTCCATTTAAGGCCTTTACATTCCCCTCTTCTCAATCCAGACCAAAACAAGACTGAAAAAAACAACTTCATCGAGAACTCGTAATCATTTTCTTCACTGAAAGTATTAATAAATTTAAAAAATTCTTCAATGGAATAAACTTGGAAATTCTTTTTAGCTTTATAAGTTTTGAACTTTTCCATGTTTCTTACTGGATTACTTTTAAGTCCATGCATTGTTTCCGCAAATCTAAAAACTGATTTTAATAATTCAATTATTTGATTTTTGAAGTTATTACTGCGTTGTTCGTCAATCAAATGATCGTAGAATCGTCGTGCATCAGATGCAGAATACAATCTCATATCATATTTTTCGACATGCTCTCGTATATACCCATTAATCAATCGTGAGATTTTTTCAAATGAGCGGGCATTAACTCTCTTACTTTTATAACTAAGAAAATCATCGAGTACAAATTTAAATGGCAGCGCACCCGCATCATTAAGTCCTACAATCTCAGACACGACCATGGCTTCCGCCAACTCTGCTTCTCGTTTTGATTTAAAGCCTCGTTTTCTCAAAAAGACTCTTTCTCCGGTAATAGGATGAGTAATTAATTTCTGATATCTCCACGTTCCATTTTTGCTTTCATCTTTTGTTGCTGGCATATTTTCATTCCTTTCTTGCATTTCCCATCAACCTACTTATTCCTACCTTAATCTTAAAGCGAGAATAGATATATGAGAAACCTATAAATAAGGTAGAGCGTTCCAAAAGATTTTAAATCCCTTGCATAGATTTCAAAAGATTTCTATACATTTACCCGGTTTTACCCGGTTGAACTCTACAAGCATAAAAAAAGTGCCTTTATAGACACTGATTTAAATCATGGTGCGGATGAAGGGACTCGAACCCCCATGCCGTAAGGCGCTAGATCCTAAGTCTAGTGCGTCTGCCAATTTCGCCACATCCGCGTGTGCCCTATTATTATAGCACAATCAAAATCGATTTCAATCACTTTTCAATAAATCTGCAATGACTTCACTTACGTTATTACACACCTTATGAGCCTCTTTTAAATGTTTCTCTTCCCCTGTTGAAATACCATACCCTTTAAACATTCGTGTCATAGGAATATCGTTGAATGAATCTCCGACGGTATGAATGATCTCATGAAGCTTTAATGCCTTCACCACCGAGAGTATGCCACTTGCCTTAGAAGTTTCTGGAGAAAGAATATCATTATACTCATAAAACGCATAGGCTTTAAGTTTATCTTTATACTTCTCATTAATCTCTTGCGCATGTTTAGTTGCTGAAACATCATCAATAAACTTTATATACATCCCAACTATTTCCTGGGTAAGTAAAATCTCATCAAGACTTATTTGATTCACATGCACATCAACGTTTTTGTTAAGTTTGTCATGAAGCCCGACACTAATCCCATCACTTAATCCAAAGAATTGAATGTGGTCCCCTTGAAGTGATGATAACACTTCATGGACAACATTTAAGTCAACAATCGTTTTATGAAGAATCTTTCCTTTAGAATCAATGGAGATTGCACCATTATTCGCGATCACAAAATCAAAGGGAATCTTATATTTCGCAATCTCTTCTAAGATAGATCCAAGAGATCTTCCAGTTGCGATACCAAAGTGATGGCCTTGTTCTTTAAAATGTTCGATGGCTAAAATATCGCGTTCATAAACAACGCTATCTAAATACAATGTTCCATCATAATCACTCACTAAAGTTTTATACATAAGCATCTCCCACTAAATCGGCATTACAGTGAATCTATTATACCATGACTGCCTATACACTGAGTGTTAAAAAAAGGTTACACCGTGATGTAACCTTATATACTATTGAATAGAAGCGACCTTAAACTTGGCCCCTTCACACATCGCTTTAATCTTATCTTTATCAAGTGATGAAGTCTTAATCACCATTTGCACTGATTCATCATGAAAAGCCATAATATGGGTTATATTGAAGCCATGCTTAAAAAATAGTGAGCTTACTTCCGCCATTAAACCAATGTGATCAAGGGCGAATTCAAGCACAACACGGGTTCCTTCATCATGAAGTCCCATAACATGCGCAAATGAAGTGAGCACATCATTCGTGGTCAAAATTCCTAACACTCGCTTACGCTCATCCACCACTGGTAAACAACCGATATCTTTTTTAGCCATGATATCCGCCGCTTTTTCTAAGAGCATGTCTGGTGATGCTGTGATGACGCGTGTCACCATAATGTCATCCACCTTTGTTTTGGACAATAAATAATTCAGTTCGAAAATATCGAGAGTAGTAGCACTTGAGGGCATGTACTTTGAAATCATTCCTTCAGTAATTAATCCAACTAAAATGCCATCAATCACCACGGGAAGACGATGAATCTTATGAATCTTCATGAGCTCAAGCGCTAGAGAAATAGTTTCTTTGGGAGAAACTGTCACTAGCTGATGACTCATATGCGCACTTACATACATCAATGACCTCCTAAATAGATGCGCTTAACATCCTCACTTGATAGTAGTTCTTGTCCACTACCTGATAATACAATACTTCCTGTTTCTAAAACATATGCTTTATGAGCAATCTTTAATGCTTGATTGGCGTTTTGTTCAACCAGCAGAATGGTCGTTCCTTGCGCATGTATCTCTTCAATAAGTCTAAATATCTCCTTCACAAGGAGTGGAGCTAACCCCATGGACGGTTCATCGAGAAGTAGTAACTTTGGTCTTGCCATTAAAGCTCGTGACATCGCTAGCATCTGTTGTTCGCCCCCAGATAAAGTTGATGCATCTTGATTTAGACGTTTCTTAAGAATTGGAAAGCGAGCATATATTTTTTCTAAGTCTTCTTTTATCCCGACTTTATCTTTTCTCAAGTATGCCCCCATAAGTAAGTTCTCTTTGACACTTAATCCCGCAAAGATCTTTCTTCCCTCTGGAACTTGCACCAAACCATGAGCAGGAAGAAGTTTACTTGCCATCGTTTTAGTATTCTGGCCTAAATACATGATAGAGCCCGAACTTGCATTCAGCAAATTTGAAATTGTTTTAAGAAGTGTACTCTTTCCAGCTCCATTGGATCCGATGAGTGTAACAATCTCACCTTCATTAACTTCAAGTGATACTCCTTTTAAAGCATGTATGACACCATAATGGACATGGAGATTTTCAATCTTCAACATTTTCTTCACGCTCCTCTCCTAAATATGCTTCGATGACACGAGGATTATTTTTTATATTTTCCGGGGTATCATTCGCAATGACTTTACCATAATCCAATACAATGATGCGAGAAGTAATGCTCATGATAAGTGACATGTCGTGTTCAATGAGAAGTAATGTTAATCCACGTTCTTGATGAATTGTTTTGATAAACTGAGCTAAAGATTCAGTTTCTTGTGGATTCATGCCCGCTGCAGGTTCATCAAGGAGTAGGATCTTCGCATTGGTTGCTAAAGCACGAGCAATCTCTAATTGACGTTGCTTCCCATATGGAAGTGATGAAGCCTTGGATTGTGCTAAATGATCTAATCCAACACTCTTAAGAAATAGTAAAGCTTCCTCCTCAATTCTAGCCTCTTCTTTAAAGAATTTTGGAGTTCTAAGTAATGCATCAAATAATGAAGTCTTCACTTGAGAATGCATCGCTACTTTGATGTTATCAAGTACACTCATATCCTTAAACAAACGAATGTTTTGAAATGTGCGTGCTAAACCCAGTTTTGTGATTTTATATGGAGCTAAGCCACTAATGAACTTTACCTTATCGGATGTTAATTGTATTGCTCCTGACGTTGGAGAATAGATTCCACTAATTATATTAAATAATGTCGTTTTGCCTGCACCATTAGGTCCAATAAGCCCACATAATTCTCCTTCTTGCACATCAAAGGAAATATCACTCAGCGCCATCAACCCTCCAAAAGCTTTATGGAGTCGCTCTATTTTTAGGATTGCACTCATGCTGAAACCTCCTTCTTCTTAAAGAATCGATTCCTTAATGTTTTAAGGGATAACTCATCAAGACCAAGTAGACCTTCCGGTCTAAAAATCATCACTAGAATTAAGATGATCGCATAGACTAACATACGGACTTGACCAAAACTTTGTAAAAACATATTAACAACCCCTACAAAAATTGCTGCGAGTAAAGACCCACTGAGTGATCCCATACCTCCTAAGACCACGATAATTAAGATACTAATCGACATATCAATTCCAAAGGTTTCCGGTTTCACAACATAATAAGTTGTCGCATAAAGACTTCCTGCAACAGCTGCAAGCAAAGCTCCACACATAAACGCTAAAACCTTCACTTGAGTCACATTAACACCCATGGCTTCAGAAGCTAATTCATCAGCTTTCACTGATAATGCAGCTCTTCCAAACTTTGAATATTTAAAGTGCAGTGTTAACACAATGGCTATAGTTACAATGACAAACATTAATGGGAAACTCATAAGGTTGCGAATATTGGAGATACCACTAGCTCCATTAGTTATAGTTAGATTAAGTATGACGATGCGAATAATTTCTCCTACACCTAAAGTTGCAATCGCAAGATAATCTCCTTTAAGTCGAAGTGTAGGAACCGCAACTAGATAGGACACAAATAGGGAAATCAACATACCTATCAATATTCCTAGTCCCAAACCGATGAGATTGGGGTTAGATCGTAACACTATCGCTGCACTATATGCTCCAATCGACATAAATCCACCATGTCCAAGGGATAACTGGCCACTGAGTCCAATAATAAGATTAAGACTGACCCCCAAGATCATATTGATGCCGATTCCATATAAAATGGAGCGATAATATGCATTAATGATTCTTGCATCAATCAGAGCATTGACTATCACTAATACTAAAAACCAAACTAATACAAGTATAAGGAGTTTGTAGTGTTTTTTTAGAAAACTCATACTTTTTCTTTCCCTCCTTTACCAAACAATCCACTTGGCTTCACAAGTAGTACCACAATCAATATGGCATACACAACCGCATCTTTAAATAAGGTACTTCCATACCCAGCCACTAAGGTTTCAATGATACCAATCGCAAATCCTCCAAACATCGCTCCAGGAAGGATTCCTATACCCCCAAAGACGGCCGCCACAAAGGCTTTTAATCCTGGGGCAAATCCCATGTAAGGTGTCATTGAAATATAGTACAACCCCACCATAACCCCTGCCGCCGCAGCAAGGGCACTTCCTAAAGCAAACGTCATGGAAATCGTATGATTCACATCGACTCCCATAAGTGCAGCTGCATCTTTATCAACTGCAACAGCACGCATCGCACGTCCTAACTTAGTTTTTAAAACAATGAACTGAAGAACAATCATTAAGGCAATGGATGTTAAAAACATCATGACTTGTAGTGCATTAATACGTAATCCTTGAATGACCCACGTTGTATTGGTGAAGACTTGGGGGAAAGTATAAATACGTGCCCCCATGATTAAAAGCATCGCGTTTTGCAAAAGAAAACTAACACCAATGGCTGTGATTAGGGCCGCAGTACGAGAACTTTGACGTAGTGGCTTATACGCTATTTTTTCAATCACCATCCCTAATAGTGCGGTTGTGGCCATTGAAATAATCATAGCTAACCACAATGGGACACTAAACGACGTGATTAGTACCATTGCAGTATATGCTCCCACCATGAAAATCTCTCCATGTGCAAAATTGATTAGTTTAATGATGCCATAGACCATGGTATATCCCAAAGCCACTAAAGCATATACACTGCCAATGGATAATCCATTGATGATTTGTTGTAAGAACTGAGTCATAATCTCTCCTTTGAACAACAAACAGGTGAGACATCTCTCACCTGTTTGATCACACAGCTTATGGATTTACCACGGTTGCACTCACTGCTTCACCATTTTGTAGTTCCACAATGACAGCCGATTTAACAGGGTCATTGAATGCATCAAAGCTAATCGTACCTGTGACTCCTTTAAAGCCCGATGTCGCTGCTAAAGCATCTCGAATTTTTACAGGATCAGTTCCTGCTTTTTCAATGGCAGCAAATAACATATTAATTGCATCATAAGCTAAAGCAGATAATGCTGATGGATCATTGCCAGTAAATGCACGATGACGAGTGACAAAATCAACTACTAATGGATCCTCACTTAAAGTAGTAAAGTGGGTTGAGAAGAATACATTTGAAACATTGGCTGCACCACCGGCTAAATCAACTAAATCAGGTGATTCAAAACCATCTGGTCCGATAATTGGAACCATAATTCCTGCTGTTCGAGTTTGTCCAATGATTAAACCAGCACGTTCAGCATAGTCTGCCACAAAGAGTACATCAAACTCACCTAAAGCTTGAATTGACGTGAGTTGAGCACTAAAGTCTTTATCTGGATCTGCGTAATAGAAGGTATTCAGAACTTCGCCGCCATTAGCAACAAATTGTGCACTAAAGATTGCAGCTAAGTCCTTAGCATAGTCTGATGAGTTGGAACCCATGATGACTGCTTTCTTAGCATTTAGTCCTGTGGAAGCAAAGTTTGCTAAAACTTTCCCTTGGAATGGATCAATAAAGGCTGCTCTAAATACAAATGGATTAACTTGAGTTCCATCACGAGTAACCATTAAGTTAGTACCCGATGGTGTGAACGCTAATACTTCAAACTCTTTGGCTAATGGACCAATAGCTAAAGTAGGTGCTGAAGTTGCTGAACCAAGCATCGCCACCACTTTATCAACTGTCGCTAATTTGGTAGCATTTTCAACCGCTTTTGCGGAATCATAGGCATTATCATAAATCACTAGTTCAACAAGCTTACCGTTAATACCACCTTTTTTATTAATCTCATCCACTGCCATTTCAAAAGCTAATTTTTCTGGGACCCCATAGACTGCAACCGGTCCGGTTAATTCAAGATTAACCCCAATCTTTATCGTGTCTGACCCCGAGGGGGAGCATCCTGTAAGTGTTGCGAATACCATCATCATAGTCGCAAAGAACATTAAAGTTTTCTTCATTCTCTTTCTCCTTAAAAATGATGTTTTTATCATATATGAAAAATTTGTGAAATACAACATATTTGAAAGAAAATTTTACATAAACTAATGAAAATGATTACATTACAATAAAACCATGTTTGACATGGTTCATTTTATCTATTCAATTGGGATATATATGTCAGTAAAACTGGTATCTCTAAAATTTCTAGGTGGTTTGGTTACATAGAGTTCAAAAGGAAATGTATCTCTAGGTTTATGATGACTTTTAAACAACCATTCATGATAGGAATATCTCCAAGCTTCTTCGTATTCTTTAAGTGTAAGTGAATAATGTAATATTGCATACTTACCCTTAATAATCATTTGGCTGATGTCATCATCTTCTTTTACATTAAAGGTCATGGGCACCGACAAAGCAACACTAGTCCTTAGATTGTCTTGATCAGTGATAAATGGATTGTCATGATAACACGTCATTACTTTTGTAAATTGATCAATGATCAGATTGTTTTTGAGTGCATATTTTTCTAGTTTCTTAAACATCTTCATCGCGTTTTTCCTAAATTCTAAATAGCTCCCTTTGAATCGAACATAAATAACTTTTAATTCAACTTCCTTTGTTTCAATATTAGGATTTTCCATCTGATTTCCTCCTAAAGTTATTATAATTCTTAATCAGATTACTGCTTGTCTTTTCTTGCCTTTCGAAATTCATTTGGACTCATTTTAAAGTGTCTTTTGAATGATTTACTAAATGAACTTAAGTCACTATAACCATACTGAAGCGCAATTTGAGTAAGATTTACTTCTTTGCATATTGTCATGTAGATTGCAGATCTTTCCATCTTAATGCGGTTAATAAATTGAGCAATTGTTTCTTTACTCTCATTACTAAATAAGTGATGATAGTAATATTTAGAAATATTAAAATGATTGGCTAAAATTTCAAGTGTAATTTTTTCACTTAAATGGTTTTCAATATAATCCTCGGTCTCATTAATTAATCTTGATAAGTTCATGATGTTTCCTTATATTTATACTATCACTTTTACTACTTATATTTGGCAAAAATTTTAAACAACAAAAAACCATGATCTCTCATGGTTAATAGATATATTGGTGTCCCGTGAGGGGCTCGAACCCACGACCCACTGATTAAGAGTCAGTTGCTCTACCAACTGAGCTAACAGGACATTGTGCTCTTTGATTATACCACTCTACCATGATTTTTCAAGAATTAGTTCATATGTTTTGATTTGAACTACATCGTTGAATATAATCAGTTTAAAGGAGAAATCATTATGAAAAAGAATGTTGGAAGAAAAGATGCGTTAGTAAGATACATCATTGCTGTGGTTGCGCTTGTTGCTGCATGGTTTTTACCAGAGTATAGAACCTTGCTCCTAATTGTGTCTGCCGCTATGGCCATCACAGCTTATGTAGGATTATGTGGTTTATATAAACTCTTTGGAATTAATACTTGCCCACTTGATTCAAAAAACTAAAATAATGCCATTAGAAATCAATCTAATGGCTTTAATCATTTATGGAATGGTCGGAAAAGTAAATACTTTGAGTTCTAAAGGTTGTAATGTAATATCGAATAACTCTGGGAAAAATACCCTATCATTTTCTTTCCAACTTCGATAATGCCCACGGTAGAGTTCTGACAAATGCACTCGTGCAGTTTGCTCACTCTTTGACAAATTCGCAATCACAAACACTTTATTTTCATGACTTGAAGTCTGTCTTAAGAAAGTTAACACTGAAGCATTTTCATCTTCAATCCACACTGTCGAATGAACTTGATTTGTTGTAAACAAAGCAGCATTCGCTTTCTTTAAAGAAATGAGTTGTTCATACATGGGCATCAAATCATAGTCATTCCATTCAATTTCATCCTTTTCAAAAAACAATAGTTGCTTCTCAAGACTAGATTCTTGACCATTATATATGAGCGGTAATCCAGGCAGTAAGAAAGTCAAAGCATTGAATAGTGTTAAATGATCTTTATAAAGTTCTTTGGGCAATCCATTCCAGGAGTTTTCATCATGATTAGTTGTGAATATCATTGAGAAGTTTCCTTGAGGATACATGCGATGAGACGCATTTAAGTATTCAAAGAATAGTTGATCATTATCATTGCCATTCGCAACACTTTTAAACACTTTCATAAGTGGCCAGCCACCATAATTAGCATGAAACACATCAAACCAATTTGTTACACTGTGATCTTCCGCAAGCATGAAGACATCTGGATTGACTTTTAACAATCCTTCATGAATCTTATCCCACACTTCAACAGGGACTAGTCCAGCCACATCAGCGCGATATCCATCGATATTATGTTGTTTTACCCAATATGTGGTCATCGCTACCAGTTCATCAACTAAGTCTGGATTAGAGAAATTCAGTTGCGCTACATCATCCCAATCGGTTCCTTTAGGATGGATAATCTGACCATTTTCTTGAACATAATACTCCGGATGACTTTGAATCCAAGGATGATCCCATCCAGTGTGATTGATGACTAAATCTAAAATGACTTTCAATCCAAGATTTCGTGCTGTTCTGACTAAATTATCGAAATCTTCCATAGTTCCAAATTCAGGGTTAACTCCATAATAATCAGAAATTGAATAATATGAACCTAATGTTCCTTTGCGATTGACTTCACTGATGGGGTGAATTGGCATTAACCAAAGGATGGTAACTCCCATATCTTTAATCCGTGATAAATCTTTCCTTACCGCTTCAAATGTCCCCTCTTTAGAGTACTGACGAACATTGACTTCATAGATGACTGCTTTATCTAACCAAACAGGTTTTGATACCGTGGATGTTCTAATGTTATGATTCTCACCAATAAGTCTTGGTGCAATCATATCAATATTAATTAATGAAGCTTTAACACCACATCCATCCCCAATAGTGGTTTCAGTCGAAGCCATGGATTCTGCATAAGGACCGCATTCATCACTCACTCTTTGAACACACCCACTTAACATCAATATTATTAATCCAATGATGAATCTTTTTTTCATCTTATCCTCCAGTTAAAAAGATTGATATGAATACTTTATCAATCTCTTAGTAATTCACCTTTCGCATCATAGCGAATACCTCCAGTAAACAACTGAATCGCCTCGACAAAAGCCCATATTCCGGCAATCAGTGGACCTACTAAAATAATCAACCCTATCGTGGATAGTAATAGTTGAGCCACAGCCTTATCATTGTATCCTAAATAGAAATTATGTATTCCTAATCCGCCAAAAAAGAGTGCTAAAACCCCTGCAACCACTCTACTTTTCGCATTTTCATTGACATAAGTCGGGGTTGTACCAATCCCAGTCTTAACACCACATTGTGGACAGTATGATACATTCTCTCCAATATTCGCTCCACATGATCGACAATACATGATTTACCTCTTTATCTATATTGAATCAATTATAACATAAACCTTTTATTCATTTTATTCTCATGAGTGGTTAAAGACAACATCAAACATGAGTATGGGATTTCCATACTCATGTATTTTTTATGATTAATATTATATTCTAGGTTTTGGTTTGTAATGGGTGTGTAAGTATTTATGTGCTACATCACTTCCAGGTTGTTTCAAGAATTTCTCATAGAGTTGAATAATTGCTGGATTCTCATGAGACTTACGTAGTGGAGCATCTTGATCTAGTTGATAAATCGCTTGGCGGCGTTTCTCAATAATGTTCACATTACCATGATGGTATGGTTGCCCTCCACCACCAATACAACCTCCTGGACATGCCATGATTTCAAGTAAGTCATAATGAACTTCATCATTCTCAATAGCTTCAAGTAACTTCCTCGCATTACCAAGTTCATGCGCAATCGCCACGTTGAGTGTCTTCCCACCCACATCAATACTCGCACTTCTAATGCCATCAAATCCTCTTAAAGACTCAAACTTGACTTCTTTGAGTGGTTTACCTGTAAGCATCTCATAAGCTGTACGAATCGCAGCTTCCATGACTCCACCAGTCGTACCAAATATAACCGCAGCTCCTGTTGATTCACCAAGTGGATTATCAAAATCACTTTCATGAAGTTGATTAAAGTCAATGGCCGCCTCTTTGATCATCCGTGCTAGTTCACGAGTAGTAAGTACATAATCAACATCCTCAAATCCTTCATCATTAAACCCATGTTTAGAAGCTTCAGCTTTCTTAGCCACACATGGCATAATTGCGACAGTCACGAGTTGATGTACATCAAGATTGGCTTCTTTCGCAAAATAGGTCTTTGTGATAGCCCCCATCATTTGTTGAGGTGATTTACATGTGGAAGGTACATCCACTAAGTTTGGGAACTGTTGTTCAATGAAGTTAACCCATGCCGGGCAACACGATGTAAGCATTGGCAGTCTTCCACCTGATTTAACTCGCTCAACAAACTCATGAGCTTCTTCAATGACGGTTAAGTCCGCTGCAAAGTTTGTATCAAATACTGAATCAAAACCAAGTCGACGTAGTGCCATGACAATTTTTCCTGTAGAAATGGTTCCTGGAGCTTGTCCAAATGCCTCCGCAATCGCAACACGAACCGCAGGAGCAACCTGAACACTGACATGTTTTTTAGGATTATTAATTTCACGCCATACAAGTGGAGTTGAATCAATTTCCGCAAGCGCAGCGGTTGGACATACAGAGGCACATTGTCCACAATACGTACAGCTTGTATCTTGAAGATTTAAGTGAAATGCTGTTGAAACTGTTGAATCAAATCCACGATTCACAGCCGATAGTACCCCTACTGTTTGCATCTCATCACACATCGTGATGCATCGACGACACATGATGCACTTGTTTGGATTCTTAAATATGGAGAATGATGAGTCATCAATAGGATGATTCATCTTTTCTCCAGGATAGTGAATTTGACGGATATTCATCTCATGAGCTAAGCTTTGAAGTTCACAATCCAAATTCTTCACACACATCAAACAATCTTGAGGATGGTTCGAAAGTAATAGTTCTAAGTTAATACGTCGGGCCATAATCGCTTTCTTAGAGTCTGTTAGGATGCGTTGACCTGATGTCACTTCTTGAGCACATGATGGTACTAATAACTCTCGCTTTTCATCTTCGACCACACAAATACGACATAAAGCTTGTCTATTCACAACCCCTATATCATGCAAATCAAGATGACACAACGTTGGAATGTGCATGCCCACTTTCGCAGCGGCTTGTAGGATGGTTGTTCCTTTAGGGACTGTCACAGGGATATCATTGATATAGCAGGTGACCATTCGTTTAATAATACTCATATCTTTCACCTCCTAAGGTCGAATGATTGCATTGACTGGACATGCAGTGAAGCATGCACCACAAGCAATACATAACGATTCATCAATCACATGAAGTTGCTTCACTTTACCTTCTATACAAGTGACTGGGCAACTACGTGCACATTTAGTACACCCAATACATTTAGCTGGATCAATACTGTAAGCTTTCTTCTTAGTGCGATAGGCATAGGCTTCATATTCTTTTCTGAAGTGAGTGAGTGTTGACAACACTGGGTTTGGGGCTGTTTGTCCAAGTCCACACAGTGAAGACCATTTAATGATTTCTCCAAGTGAGCGTAAGCTTTCTAGATCTTCAATGCTGCCTTGCATTGAAGTGAGTCGCTCAAGGATTTCTAGCATACGTTTGGTTCCAATACGACATGGGGTACATTGTCCACATGATTCATCTTGAGTGAAATCAAGATAGAACTTCGCAACTTCCACCATATCTGAATCTTCATCCATAACAATCATACCGCCACTCCCCATCATAGCCCCAATAGCTTTTAAGGACTCATAATCAATCGGCGTATCAAAATATGGTTCAGTAATGACACCACCACTTGGTCCACCAATTTGAATGGCTTTAATTAGACGATTTTGAGGATGCCCTCCTCCAATATCATAGATGATTTCTCTAAAGGTTGTGCCCATCGGAACTTCCACTAAACCAATATTTCTAACATGTCCCGCAAGCGCAAAGACTTTAGTACCAGGTGAAGTTGAAGTCCCAATATCTCTAAACCATTTACTACCTTTCAAAATAATATTTGGAACATTCGCTAAGGTTTCCACATTATTCACAACCGTAGGTTTATGATGATATCCACTCACTGAAGGATATGGAGGTTTATTTCTTGGTTCACCTCGTCCACCTTCGATTGATCGAATAAGCGCTGTTTCTTCACCACACACAAATGCTCCGGCACCAATTTTGATTGAAATATCAAATGACATGAGTGTGCCTAAGATATTTGTTCCTAATAGGCCATATGCTCGTGCTTGATCAATCGCAATTTGAAGGCGTTGAGTTGCGAGAGCATACTCCGCACGAATGTAGATAAACCCACGGGTCGCTTTAGTCGCATAAGCAGCAATGATCATGCCCTCGATGATACTATGAGGATCACCTTCACAAATAGCACGATCCATAAACGCTCCTGGATCACCTTCATCCGCATTACAAATTATATATTTCTCATTCGTTTCTTCTAAGAATGCAACTTCCCATTTAACTCCAGTGGAGAATCCTCCACCACCACGACCTCTTAATCCAGATTCATTAACACACGAGATGACTTCAAAAGGAGTCATTTCACTTAATGCTTTTGCTAATGCGGTGTACCCTCCATTGGCAATATATTCATCGATAATCTCTGGATCAATGTGACCGCAGTTCTTTAATGCAATGCGATGTTGCTTTTGATAGAAATCCATACTTGATGCATCAATGGAGATTTCATCACTGTGTGGATTACGATATAGTAATCGCTTTACAATTCTCTTGTTAAGGATATGTTCATTGAAAATCTCATCGACATCTTCAACCTTCACTTGAACATAATGATAATCTCCTGGTTCAATTCTTAAGATAGGGCCTTGACCACAAAATCCAAAACAACCAGTTTTAATAATGGCACATTGGTGTGATAAATTATGCTCCTCACACAGCTTTTGAAACATTTGAATCATGATATCTGCTTCTGAAGATAAACATGATGTGCCAGCACACATAAAAAGTTTCAATCTTACATCTTCACGTGGTTTAAGAAGAGTTTGAAAAGTATTAAATGACTCTATAGACTTAATTCTTGACATGATTTTTCCTATAGACGTCAACGATGGATTTGACATTTTTCGCTTCGACATGGCCAAAGACTTTTTCGTTCACTGAAAGTACAGGTGCTAAACCACAAGCACCGATACAACGTACATCTTTCACACTAAATAATCCATCTTCTGACATAATATCTTTACTTGCACCTGTTTCTTTATAGATCAAATCTAAAACCTTATCTGATCCTTTCACAAAACACGCAGTCCCCATACACACACTGATAGTGAACTCGCCCATTTTATTCTCATTAAAGAACGAGTAAAATGTCACGACTCCATTCACCTGTGCACTCGAGCAATGAAGTTTTAATGCGATATGACGTTGTAGGTTGGGAGGCAAATAGCCAAAAAGATGTTGAGCTTTATGCAGGACGTGGATTAATTGTTCGTGCTTTGGATTTTCACATTGTTCAATGAAACTATCAAGTTCAGATAACTTGTTAGGATCAAGTGAAGAAGTATCCAAGACATCTTGAATATTCATAACTTCACCTTCTTTCACATCAAAATCATTTCTGACATTATCATATCATATTTTGTGATTTAAATCACATATTAAGAGAAATATTTAACATGCCATTAAAAAACTAAGATTGCTCTTAGTTTAATGGTGTTCATTATTTATTAATTGATGCAACTTCTCATGAAATGGTGAAGTGTCATGTTCTAGCATTCGAAGTGCTGCCATTAAAGGAACAGCCTTTAGTACCTCATCCACTTCGTAGTTCATCATCCTTGAAATATGTCTAAGATAAATGTTTGCTTTTCGTTTGACATATTGAAGCATGATGATATAGGTTCTTGCGATATCCATCACTGGATTTCCACACTTTGCATTCGCCCAATCAATAATAACAGGAGTTTCTGCTCTCATCATAATATTTTCTAGATGCATATCAAAGTGGCACAAATGATATTCTTTCTTAATCGTGGATAAAGATGCCAAAGCTTTAAGTTTAATATCATCATTCAGAGATGATGTAGTGATAGTATATCTAAAACTTTCAAAGGCATCCTCAAGATTTAAGTCTTGATAGCGATAAACTTCAGTTTGACATTGAATCAGTGTTTCTATCCCAAATTGATACTTTTCTTTTCTCATCATCTCTGCGAGCGTTTTGCCTTTAATCAGTGTCATTTTAAGCATCTTTTGATCATTGAGCCATTCGCAATCAACTACATTTAAATCTGTCTTTGCTTTGACTTCTTTAAGGATTCTTTCTTCTTTTAAAATGTGCTCAATAGGCATCCATGGCTCATAGATTTTATAAGCATAGAGTCCATCACTCACAATGGCAGCGACTTTTCCTTGACCAACAAGCACGAAGTTCTCTTGATTTATCATTTGATTAGTTTCTAGCCTTTCTTAATCTTAATAAGAACATTCCCCGTTTTATGACCTGCATAGACATGAGCATGGGCTTGTCTAAAATCATCAAAATCATAAATCTGATCAATGATCACTTTTATTTTTGATTCACTTAATAATGTATTCAGATGACTTAATCTTTGGCGATCTTCCTTTGTGGGAGATTTAATAGTTAGAAATTTCCCTGTTGGTTTCAACAATCTCTTAACTTGGTTCTTCTTAATCTTGCCCACTCCATCAAACACAATATCAAATCTATCTTGTATATCAAAAGGATTTTGAGTCTGATAATCAATAAGTTTGTAAGGATTAAGCTTAGATAAATGTGGATGATGTTTAGCACTTGCGATCGCCACGACCTTTGCACCACAATGAGTTGCCAAACTTAAGGCTGCACTGCCTACAGCTCCACTTGCACCATAAATATAAACATCATCACCCACTTGAATTGAGTTTTCATTGATAAAATGATAGGCACTCAACAATCCAAATGGAATACATGCAGCATCCTCTAGTGAAGTGGCTGGATTCACTTTTGAAATGATTGATTTATCACTAAGAAGCACTTGATCCGCAAGCACTCCAGCCTTCATTGAGTTGATGAAGTTGACATGATCTCCAATTTGAAATGCATTGACTTGTGAACCAATAGCTTTCACAATTCCACTTCCACTGATTCCTCGAATACTAGCTTTAGGTTTGTTCCAGCCAAATACTAATCTAATCATGAGTTGCAGAAACCAAGGTTGACTTAAAGTGTTAATGTTTTTATCCCCAGCACCAATATTGGCATAATGGACATCCACCAAGATTTGATTTGGCTTTGTGATTTGTAAGTCGTCTACTTTGACGTTTTCAAGTGTATTCTCGTCTCCATATTGTTTTTGAATGATTGCTTTCATATCATGACCTCATTGGTCTTAGTATATCACGAGTTACAATTGATGAAGAAATTGATAGTGAGTTACATAAAATAATCTATAACTTTCTTTAGATTTCACGCATGCACAAAAAAAACACCCTAAGGTGTTTAGATTGGCAATTGGTGACCCGTACGGGATTCGAACCCGTGAATGCATGCGTGAAAGGCATGTGAGTTAAGCCGCTTCTCCAACGGGCCATTTAAATGGCGCCTGAAACAGGACTCGAACCTGTGACCAACCGGTTAACAGCCGGTTGCTCTACCTACTGAGCTATTCAGGCAAGTGCTTATAAAATATAACATACCCATAAGCACTTTGCAACACTTTTTTGAACTAAAAGTCACCAAATTAAGTGTTTTGAAGTGTTAGATTTTTGACCCATTTTTCCTTCTTAACTAAAGCATATGAAATCAATAATTTAAGAAAATCCGTAGATTGACCCACTAAATATATCGCCAATATTGGCCACGAAGTGAAGGTTGCTGCGACAAACACTGCAGGAACATTCACTAACCACATGAAGACAGAATCCATGATGAGTGTTGATTTCATATCACCACCCGCTCGTAAGATAAAGTAACATTCCGCATTACTCATGTAAATGACAAACATAACTGACATCACTCTTAAGACTGTGGAGGCAATGTCACGCTCTGCTTGAGTCACTTGATAAAACTGTGGCACAATCATGGATGAGAAGAACATGATACTTCCTAAGAGTAATGCAAGTACAACACTAAATCCAAGCATATAATAACCACGATTTCGTGCTTCTTCAAGTTCATTAGCCCCTAATGGTTGAGAGATCATGACGGTCGTTGCGACTGCCATACCCCCAAACAATACAAAGAATAAGTCTGCAGTCGTGGAAGCAATAGACATCCCTGAGATGACTTCACTACCACGTGTAGCATAAAGTCTAAATAATGTTGCCATACCCCCAGCCCATAAAAATTCATTGATTGTGAGTGGAAGTGCTTTAATGGTAATTGTTTTTAGATTGTAAGCCGAAATATGAAACACCTCGTTAACTTTAGTACTAAATGAGAAGTGTTTAATCTTTAATGAGATGAGTAAGGCAATCATCTCAAAAGTTCTGGAGATGACCGTCGCATATGCTGCCCCTGCAATCCCAAGACGAGGAAATCCCAAATGTCCAAAGATTAAGATGTAGTTTAAGATTGCATTCATGGATACCGCTACAATACTAATCCACAAAGGAATTTTAGTTTCCCCTACTGAGCGCATCGCACTCGCAAGCGAGAATGTGATCCCTAAAGGAAGAAATGCAAAAGCTACAATTCTTATATATTCACTTCCTGCTTGAAGTATTGCGGGATCACTACTAAAGAATCCTAAAACTGTTTGAGGAACAAATAAACCTAGTAAGATAAACGGAATCAATACAATATAAACACTTGTAAGTGAGTAACGGAAGGCTTGTTTGATGTTCTCTTCATCCTTTGCACCAAAGTATTGTGCAATAAAAATGGATGCTGCACCAGTAATTCCAAAGGTCGCAAATATCGCGACCATGAAGAAACGATTCGTAATGGCTACTCCACCAAGCGCAATCCCTCCAAGTTGTCCAACCATCAAATTATCAACTAAATTGAGAGATGATGTGATAAGTTGTTGCAACATAAAAGGAATCGCCACAATGAGGACGTTTTTGTAAAATGCACTTGGAGCAATGAATCGTTTAAACATAGATGCCTCCAAAAAAATAACGCGATGGGGATTCCATCGCGTCTAGTTTTCTTATGGTGGAGCTTATCGGGATCGAACCGATGACCTCCTGCGTGCAAAGCAGGCGCTCTCCCAGCTGAGCTAAAACCCCATAGAACATTCAAAATTATGGTGGGCCTGAATGGACTCGAACCAACGACCTCACCCTTATCAGGGGTGCGCTCTAACCACCTGAGCTACAGGCCCAACATTTGCTGAATGCCTAATAAATATACCATTTACACCTAGGAGTGTCAACCAATAATGAATGTTTTTTTGATAATTTTTAAGATAAATCACATCATTAAGTTCTGAAAATTCTAACCGTGTTTCTACTGTTTCTACAGCTTCGTTTTATTAATGGTTTTCTAAGGGTGACATAAGAAAAACTCCCAGACAAGTCTGAGAGTTTGATTGTTTCCAAAGATTGAATTAACGTTTGGAGAATTGTGGTGCACGACGTGCGCCTTTGAGTCCGTATTTCTTACGTTCTTTTTGTCTTGGATCACGAGTCAAGAATCCAGCAGCTTTTAATACTGCACGATAATCTGGTCCCGCAACAAGTAAAGCACGTGAAATACCATGACGGATTGCACCAGATTGCCCAGTGTATCCTCCACCTTGCACATTGACGTTCACATTGAAAGCTCCTAAAGTATCAGTAGTTTCAAGTGGTGAGCGAACAACCATGCGAAGTGTTTCTAAAGGTAGATAGTCGTCTAAGCTTTTTCCATTAACGGTGATTTCTCCAGTACCTGGAGTTAAATACACACGTGCTGTGGATGATTTACGACGTCCTGTACCGTGGTACATGACAACTTGTTTTTTCTTTGCAGCCATAGTGTCTCCCTTCTATCCTTTAATGACCAATTCAACAGGTTGTTGTGCAACATGAGGATGATTTGGTCCTTTGTAAACAAATAAATGCATACGTTGTTTATCACCAAGTTTAGTGTGTGGCAACATGCCTTTGATTGCTTTTTCTACCCATTCAACGGTGTATTTTTCACGCATAACTTTAGTTGTGCGTACGCGTAGTCCTCCAGGGTATTGGGAGTGAGCGTAATACTTCTTCGTTTCATCTTTGTTTCCAGTAACGACAATCTTATCAGCGTTAACCACAATCACATAGTCCCCTGTATCCACGTTTGGAGTATAGGTTGGTTTGTGTTTACCACGTAAGACAGTTGCTACTTCACTAGCAAGACGACCTAAAGTTTTGTTAGTTCCATCAACGACATACCATTGACGAACGACTTCATTTGGTTTGGCCATAGTTGTTTGGCGCATAATATTTCTCCTATCCAGATGTAGTTTCCGGGGCTACATTTGGCATAAAGTGCCATATAAAATAGTATCTTAAATCGACACTAAAGTCAATCAAAACATTTAAAAGCTTTGCTTGTTTGTTTCATCAGTTTTAAAGACTTATCATTGATTTATGTCTAATATTATATTGCAGTTATGCTGTAGTGTTATTCGATAATGAATTTCATTTCCTTAATTCTAATCTAAAGATGTAATTAAGTTCGCATTAAGTTTTGTTAAGAATTCTCGCGCCTCATTCATCATCTTCACATCAAGTAAATGCTTAGGATCATGAGCATCAACCCCAACAATAATCTTACATCCGCGCTGTGCAACAATCTTCCAAAACGTATCATTTGGATAATAATCACGATAACGTTTGCCACCTAGGTTGTATTCCATAATTGTGTCAGTTTCTAATGCGACATCACAAAGTGTATGAATCATGTCAATCGTGTAATTATTAATCACACTTGCGGTTTTAAGGAACAAGTCTGGATGCGCAAAGATTTTGTACACCCCACTTCTCATTGCCTTGATTGAATCAGAAAGGTAATCGTGATAAAGATTGCGATAATCTTTGTAATTTCCATAATAAGTATCATTGTGATCTTTGATATGAAAGTGATTCCCTAAGACAATCACATCAAGTTGATATGTCGATACTAAGTCTTTAAGATCCTCTAATCGATCTTCAAAGTATTCGGCTTCAAGACCAACAAGGATTTTAATCTGATCTTGATATTTAACTTGCAATGAACGAATTGAAGCCACATAGTCACTCATTTCACGCATATGCATTCGAATACGATCAGTCTCTCCTTCAAGCAAATTCCACGGTGCATGATCAGTAAATGCAAGCTCATGATATCCCGCTTTGATTGCAGCTAAAACATATTCTTCATCAGTGCCATACGCATGTTTACAACGTTTTGTATGGGTATGATAGTTTCCATTAATCATAAAACACCTCCTTAAGCGTTAATCCTTTAGCTTCAGCTTTAAAACGACTAATGCCTTTTTGCTTCTGTTTTAGGACATGTTCAATAAAAGACACATCTTCTTTATCAGAACCAATCGCAATAAGGGCTCCCACCATCATTCTTACCTGATATTGTAAAAAGGCTTTCCCTAAAACACTAATGCGAATAACTTCATCATCATAATCCACATCACAAGCATCAATGGTTCTAATCTGATTTTCTTTAAGCTGTTTTGGGGTCACGTTAAACCCTGTAAAGTCATGAGTTCCCACAAAACTCTTTGCGGCTTCTTTTATTTTTATCGGGTCTAAAGGATAGCGATGAAAATATTCATGCATATAGTTCTTAACCTGATAGTTTTGGCGTCGAATGGTGTAAACATAAAGTTTTTTCTTAACACTAAAGCGAGCATGAAAATCTTCATCCACAATTTCAACATCGAGCACATGTAAATCTTCAGGAGTATGTGCATTAATTGCTTTAAGCCATTGAGCAGATGTTAAATCTTTCTTCACATCCACATGACATACATAATGATCAGCACTCACATGTTTATCTGTTCGTCCACATCCTGTGACTGAAACTGAATGGTCATCTATCATGGATACCGCATGTTCAATCGTAGCTTGAATGGTTCTTTTACCCTTGATCTTTTGCCATCCCTCAAAATGATATCCAAGAAATGACATCGTAATCTTTAAGCGAGCCATGCTAAGAAACCTACCCCAACAAGGACGGCCATGACAAATGAGAAGGCTATCCAATCCTTAAACGTTACTTTTAATTGTTTGTATCGAGTGCGTGTTGATGTCGGTGAGTAACCACGGGCTTCCATAGCATCAGCTAATTCTTCAGCACGCTGAAAACTAGAAACAAACAAAGGTACAATAAGCGATAAAATCGCAACAATCTTTTCATTGAGTTTGCCTTCATTAAGATCAACTCCACGAGAAGCTTGCGCCTTCATAATGCGTTGAGATTCTTCGATAAGGGTTGGAATGAAACGCAGTGCAATTGAAATCATCATTGCAATCTCATGAGCTGGCACTTTAAATCGTTTAAACGGTGATAATAAATCCTCTATGCCAAGTGTTAAATCAAGAGGTTTGGTGGTGGCAGTCAATAGGGTTGTGATCATAATCATCAGTAATAGTCTTACAACAATATACGCTGTTTGAAATAAGGCATCACTAAAGACCATTAATCCAAAGATATTAACGACCACATAACCGGTTCTTAAAACAAAGATATTAATAAGTAATAAGAATACTAGCATCAATAACACAGGTTTTAATGACTTCACAATAAATCCAAACTTTAACTTAGAGAGTAATACTAATCCTACAGCGACAACCATCAATACACCATAACCCGCAAAACGAGCTGGTAAAAAGACAGCAATCATCAGTAGTAACATATTAACTATTTTGATTCTTGGATCTAAGCGATGAACCCATGAATTATTAGGAATGTATCGGCCTAAAGCAATATTAGTCATGCGATTTTCCCTCCTTAATGGAGCGAGCAAGTTTATTTAAATCAAGGGTATGTTGATCAAATGAAATCTTAGCTTCTTTGAGCAAGTCTTTTAACGCTAGTAAAGGAGGTTTGACTAAACCATATCCTTCATGTAGATCAGTTTCATTAAAGAAATCATCTTTGCTTCCTTCAAATACAACTTTACCTTGATCAAGCATAATCACATCACTAGCATAGTTTAAAACATGATTTAAATCATGTGTAATCATCACAATGGTCGTATTAGCTCGATTCAAATCTTGGAATAATGACATCATTGAGGCTGAACCTTCAGGATCAAGTCCCGCCGTTGGTTCATCCAAGACAAGAATTTTAGGCTTTAAAGCTAAAATCCCAGCTATGGCCACACGTCGCTTTTGTCCCCCCGATAGTTCAAGGGGTGAACGTTCATAAAATGAGGAATCTAATCCTACTCTTTGAAGTGATTCTTGTGCAATCTCTTGGGCTTCGAGTTGAGTGACACCAAAATTCAGTGGTCCAAACATAACATCTTTTAAGATCGTTTCTTCAAAGAGTTGATATTCAGGAAACTGAAATACAAGTCCCACTTTCTTTCTTAATGGTTTTAGTTCTTTAACTTTCTCATTCGCATTAATCTTTTTCCCATCGACCGTTAAAGACCCACCTGTCGGTGTGACTAATGCATTGAAGTGTTGCACTAAGGTTGATTTACCACTTCCTGTAGCTCCTACGATGGCCGTAAAAGAACCTTCTTTAATAGATGTGGTGACTTCTTTTAATGCATGGTAGGCAAAAACAGAATTAGGTGAGTATTCATAGGATAGTTTTTCAACATCAATAATCATAATTCTTCAACCATCCCTTCTAAAGACATCGCTTGCACGTGAAGTCCAGCCGCTTTTAATGCCCCTTTAAACTTTAATGCAAATGGAATATCTAGTTTAATTGATTTTAATAGTTCCTCTTTAACAAGCACTTCTTGTGGTAAACCAGATTCAATAATTTGACCTTCATTCATCACAAAGACCATGTCAGATTGATATGCTTCTTCAATATCATGGGTAATGGAGATAATGGTCATATTGGTTTGCGCATGAAGTTGCGTTACAAGTTCATTAACCTCAGATTTCCCTTTTGGATCAAGCATCGAAGTAGCTTCATCCAAAATTAGAATTTGAGGAGTCATACTTAGTGCCCCCGCTATAGCGACTCTTTGTTTTTGCCCACCACTTAGTTTTGTGGGTTCAAAATTTAAGTATTCACTCATTCCAACCGCAGCCGCAAAACGTTCAATAATTTGATCCATATCATTTGGATTAACACGTCGATTTTCTAAACCAAACGCAATATCATCACGAACTGTTGAACCAATAAATTGATTGTCGGGATTTTGAAAAACAAGACCAACTTTTGATCGAATTGCATCCACATTGGCTTCATTTAGCGTTAATCCATCGACAACAATCTCCCCTTGTGAAGTTTGAAGTAGCCCAATAATACATTTCGCAATGGTTGATTTTCCTGATCCATTATGACCTACAATCGTAATGTATTTACCTTTAGGAATCGATAAAGAAACATTGTTAAGAGCTAAATCAATGTTGTTATAAGAAAATGATATATTTTTGATTTCAATGATTGACATGATTTAACTCCTCTACGTCAATTGAATAGGATTTGGCGATAACTTTTAAGTTATTTAGCAGCATGACTCGTTCTTCATCATCTTTAAGTTTCGTATTAATTTGAATAACAGATTCATTCACTTCTAAAAGTGAGTAATCAACCTTGATATCATGAAGAACCTTAAGTGGATCATCATCATAACCAAGCGTGAGATTAAGGTTTAATGGTAAAGTTCCATGTTCAATTAAAGGAAAGTGTATGTCAATCTCAGGTTCAATAATAACTAGCTCTTTTTTTAATTTTCTAGGATGTTTTAAAAAGCGTGATCGATTCATTAAACCACGCATACTTTCTAGAAAAGAAGAGAGTCGAAGTTGTTTAATTTTAATAGATGATTTCATTGTACTATTTTACCATAATTTTAGGTGTCATGGGGTTTATGTGTAATCTTAAGCAGTCCATCACCAACATTCATTTTGACGACATCTACATTTTGATGTTTCATGATCCATGATTCAAACTCATTGAGTTTATGGATCATTTTTCTAAATTGACGGGAACGATGGTCAATGTCTTCAGTTCGAGCTCCATGAAAATCAATGTTATCAATGAGCATACATCCTGATTGCTTTAGAAATGGAAAATATCGTTGAAAGAATCGCTGATTGGATGCTTTTGCACCATCTAAGATAATACAATCATAATATTGTGATGGAATATACTCAAATGCATCAACGAGTATCATATTGACTTGATTTCTAGGATCTAGGGTAGCTTTGTGTCGAAGTGCTTCTTCATAACGATCTTCATCTTTTTCCAATGTTGTGATATGGATATGGGGATGAGAATGCGCTAATGAAAGACTTGAATATCCAATAGCAGTCCCAATTTCGAGTACACTAAAACAATGATGAACGGCTATTTCCTTGGAAATAGCTTCGATGGTTTCATCAGACATAATAGGAATATCAGTAATGAGTGCACATTGCTTTAGTTCTTGTAGAGTCATAAAAGGAAAAAGCGGCCATGGCCGCTTTTAGACTAATTCAATAATGGCCATTGGCGCAGCATCTCCGCGGCGTACACTAGTTTTGATTACACGAGTGTATCCACCTTGACGTTCTGCATAACGAGGTCCAATTTCATCAAATAGTTTTTGTAGTGCTAATTGACCAGTTTCTTCATTGGCCACCACATTAAACATTTTTTTCGCAGCTTGACGACGAGCATGTAAGTCCCCGCGTTTAGCAAGGGTAATAAGCTCATCGACCACAGAGCGTAATTCTAATGCTTTATGTTCAGTAGTTTCAATGCGTCCCGCAATAATTAAGCTTGTAGCTAAGTTACGAAGCAAAGCTTTGCGATGATCAGCAGTACGACCGAGTTTACGATTTTGCATAGGTTCTCTCTCCTGTCTTATTCATACGATTTAAAGCCAAGCCCCATATCATGAAGTTTGTCTTTAACTTCTTTAAGTGATTTTTTACCAAGATTACGCACTCTCATCATGTCTTCTTCAGTTCTCATGGTGAGTTCTTCAACAGTTTGGATACCTGCGCGTTTTAAACAGTTATATGAGCGAACAGAGAGGTCTAAGTCTTCAATCATCATGACTAAACCTTTATTGTTTGCATCACTAGTGCCATCTTTCATCACAGAATCCATGTCTAGGACGCTTTCTTGAATATTTGTAAAGATATCAAGGTGATCTGTTAAGATCTTAGATGCCAATGATAATGACATTTGTGGTGTGATTGAACCATTGGTCGTGATTTCCATAATGAGTCGATCATACTTAGTGTCTTGTCCAACGCGAGTTGGTTCAACGGTGTACGATACTTTCTCAATCGGTGTGTATACAGCGTCAGTGAAGATCGTACCAACCCCAAATGATGACCCAGCATAAAGCTGTTTATTGGTGTCAGCACTGACGTACCCACGTCCTACACGTGCTTTCATTTCCATCTTGAGTTCACCACCTTCTTCAAGTGTAGTGATGACATGATTTTTATTGAGCACTTCAACGTTTGCTGGGCAATAAATGTCTCCAGCGGTGACGACTTTAGGACCTTTTTCATTGAGTTGAAGGGTATAGACTTCATTTTCATCTGAAATTTTTAATACAAGATCTTTAATGTTTAAAATGATGGTTGTAACGTCATCTTCAACACCAGAAATTGCAGTGAATTCGTGGTATACATTGTCAATCTTAATGGAATACACAGCCGCACCAGGAAGGGATGAAAGTAATACACGACGAAGTGCATTCCCAATGGTTGTACCAAATCCGCGTTCAAACGGTTCGATTACAAATTTCCCATAGTGGTCTGATTCAACGTATTCTTTAACTTCAATTTTGGCACGTTCGAATTTTTGCATACCAACCTCCTATTGTTGTGTTTTATCCACGTGGACGTTTTGGTGGGCGGCAACCATTATGAGGGACTGGTGTCACATCATTAATTGCGCTAATGTCTAATCCTGCAGTTTGTAATGCACGAACCGCAGCTTCACGTCCTGGACCTGGACCTTTAACATTAACTTCCACAAGCTTTAAGCCATGTTCCATTGCAGCTTTAGCTGCAGCTTCAGAAGCGACTTGGGCAGCAAATGGTGTTGATTTACGTGAACCTTTGTAACCTAATGCACCTGCACTGGACCAAGCAATGACATTACCTGTTTCATCAGTGATGGTGACAATAGTGTTATTAAAAGTTGAGTGAATGTGTGCAACACCACGGGCAATATTCTTACGAACGCGTTTTTTACGTGCTGTTGGTTTTGTTGTCTTTGCCATTTATTTGTCCTCCACTCTATTTCTTCTTGTTAGCTACAGTACGACGTGGTCCTTTACGTGTACGAGCATTAGTTTTAGTACGTTGACCACGTACTGGTAGACCTTTACGATGACGAAGACCACGATATGCCCCAATTTCCATTAAACGTTTCACGTTTAAAGAAATTTCACGACGTAAATCTCCTTCTACTTTTACTTTTTCTACTAAAACACGAATTGCATTAATTTGCTCTTCGCTTAAATCTTTGACACGGATGTCTTCCGAAATTTGTGCTTCAGCTAAGATTTTTTGTGCGAGTGGTTTCCCAACTCCGAAAATGTATGTTAGTGATATGACGACGCGTTTATCGCGTGGGATATCAACTCCTGCTATACGAGCCATTGTTGCGAGTTCCTCCTATTAACCTTGTCTTTGTTTGTGTTTAGGGTTTTCACAAATTACCATTACGCGTCCGTTACGCTTAATGATGCGGCACTTATCGCACATCGGTTTGACTGATGGTCTGACTTTCATGTGTTTTTCTCCCTAGACTATTTATGTCTAAATGTTATGCGGCCACGTGTTAAATCATACGGTGAGATTTCAACGGTGACACGGTCACCTGGTAAGATGCGTATGTAGTGCATGCGGATTTTACCAGAAACGTGGGCCAGTATTTCGTGTCCGTTGGTGAGTTTCACCTTAAACATTGCTCCAGGCAATGTATCTTCAATGATGCCTTCAACTTCTATAACGTCTTGTTTTCCCATAGAGTTCCTTTCTTATGAATTAAAGTTTTGTTAGAATTTCATATCCGTTGTCGATTACAACAACTGTGTGCTCATAATGGGCACTTAGTGAACCATCTTTCGTATTCACTGTCCATCCATCCATAAGCGTGATGGTTTGTGGTTTTCCCACATGAACCATGGGTTCAATGGCTAAAGTCATTCCGACTTTTAGAATTGGTCCCGTGCCTGGAGTACCGATATTTGGAATGGATGGATCTTCATGAAGATTGGCACCAATTCCATGTCCTGAATACTCAATAGGACATGAGAAGCCAAAGGAAGTAACATACTCTCCAATCGCATAACTCACATCTCCTAAATGGACACCTGGTTGTATTTTTGATAAACCAACAAATAATGAATTTTTGGTGACTTCTAACAATTTCTTCGCTTCATCAGAAATTTCACCAACAGGATACGTCCATGCGCTATCTCCATGATATCCTTTATAGTTTGCACCAATATCGATCGATACAATATCACCTTCCACTAAGGGTTTGTGATTAGGGAAACCATGAACCAAGGTTTTATTGACCGAGGCACATACAGCGTATGGGAAGCCCCCATATCCTTTAAAGGAGGGGGTCGCATTGTTTTCGATGATCACACGCTCAACGGCGTCATTAATTTCTTTGGTTGTGACGCCAGGTGCGATCATCGATGCAACTGTCTGATGAGCTAATGCCACAATCCGGCCTGCTTCTTTCATAAGTTGAATTTCACGTTGCGATTTAGTGGTAATCATTGGACCTTCTCCAAAGCAACCTTAACATCTTGCCATACTAGGTCAATGTTTTTGGTTGCATCCACATACTTAACAAGTCCTTTATACCCATAGTAATCAAGAACTGGTTTTGTAAGGAAGACGTGCTCTTTTAAGCGAACAACAAGTTGATCAAGTGTATCATCACTACGATGTACGAGGGTTGACCCACAATAATCACATGTGTTTTCGACTTTTGGAGGTAGGTATTCTAAGTTAAAGATGGCTTTACAGTTCTCACACATCCGTCTATCGATGACGCGATGAATGAGGGCATCAAGTTCTACAGATAAATTGAGAACAATTTGCACTGGTTTTCCAATCTTCTTTGCAATATCCTCGAAAGCGACAGCTTGCACTAACGTACGAGGATAACCGTCCAGCAAATATCCTTTTTGACAGTCGGGCTGATTTAAACGATCTTGAATCATCGCAATCGTAATATCATCGGGAACTAAAAGTCCTTTGTCGATGTATTTTTTTGCTTGAAGTCCAAGTGGCGTTTCAGCTCTCATGGCATCACGAAACATGTTTCCCGTCGAAATATGAGGAACATCATAGAGTTCAACAATTTTCTTGGACATGGTCCCTTTTCCAGAGCCCGCTGCTCCCATAATCAGAATATTCATGTTCAGTCCTTAGCGTGACACAAAGCCACGATATTGCTTTTGTGTTAGTCGTCCTTGAAGATCTTTAACAGTTTCCATAGCAACCCCAACTACGATGATAATTCCTGTTCCACCCACTGATATCGAGTTAGGTAGGTTAGTAATCATAGGAATCACATACGGTAGTGCTGCAATAAAACTTAAGAAGATGGCTCCAAGTACGGTAATACGATTGAGTACTTTACCAACATATTCTTTGGTTTCATTTCCTGGACGAATGCCTGGAATATACGTTCCACTCTTAGATAAGTTATCAGAGATCTTCTCAGGATCAACTTGCAAATTCGTATAGAAGAATGTGAAGAAGACGATGAGAACGATATAGATACTTAATCCAATAGGTTGTGAGACATTAAGAATAGTGGATAGAGTTTGGAAGAATTCACCTTGGTTAAAGAAAGACAATACCGTGACTGGTGCCGTCATGATTGCGGAAGCAAAGATGACTGGGATTACACTGGCAGAGTTTATCTTTAATGGCAAGAATGTGATTTCTTGATTTGATTTTCTTACACTGGACGAAGTGTATTGAATCGGAATTTTTCTCACTGCAGTTGACATGAAGATAACCAAGATAATAATGGCAATATACATGAGGACAAAGAGTGAGAAGTTTAGAACACCACCGAAGATAGCAGCATTCGAGCTTGTATCAACAAGGGTTTGGAAGGCTTGAGAGAATCTAAATGGAATGTCAGAGACAATACCTGCGAAGATAATCATTGAAATACCATTTCCAATACCAAATGCTGAAATACGATCAGCTAACCATAATAAGAACATCGTTCCCGCAGTAATGACAACAGTGACATAAATGTATGTTGCAATGCCTGGGTTACTTAGAATGCCATAGTTAATGTGGAAAGCATATGTAAGAGTGTACCCTTGAAGTAATGCAAGGACTAAAGCAAAGTAGCGAGTAATGCGATCAAGCTTCATTTTGCCTTGTGCACCGGATTTTGTCATTTCAGTCAAAGCTGGAACAACATCCATCGCTAATAGTTGCACAATAATGGACGCCGTAATGTAAGGTCCGATACCCATTGAGAAGATAGAGAACTCTTGAAGTGCTCCACCTCCTAATAGGTTAATCATGCCCAATATGGAGTCATCGGCAAACTGACCAATAAGTCGTGTGCTATCTACCATCGGAGCAGTAATATTCGCTCCTAGACGGTAAACAAAGAATATTGCGAGCGTAAAGAAAATACGTCCACGAATATCTTTGTTCTTAAACATATCCACGAGTAGTTTGATCATATTAGATCACCACAACACTTCCGCCTGCAGTTTCAATCACAACCACCGCTGATTTTGAAAATTTATTGGCATTGACAGTTAACTTCTTAGAAAGTTCTCCATTACCTAAAATCTTAATCCCATCCAATGATTTCTTGACTAGTCCAGTTTCCATCAGAAGTTCTGGTGTAACGACTGTTCCGTTGTCAAAGATATCAAGTGAACTTACATTGACGATTGCATATTCTTTACGAGTACGATTGGTGAATCCGCGTTTTGGAATACGACGGAATAATGGAGTTTGACCCCCTTCAAATCCTAGTGGGACTCCTCCTCCACTACGAGCATTTTGTCCTTTGTGACCTTTACCCGCAGTCTTACCTTGGCCAGAACCTTGTCCACGACCAAGACGTTTACGAGAGGAGCGAGCTCCTTCGTTATATTGTAATTCATGTAGTTTCATGCGTTCTCTCCTTAACCGCGGATCTCAGCAATTTTCTTCTCGCGAAGTTTTGCTACAGATTTAACAGTTTTCAATTGAGTTAATGCCTCAAAAGTGGCACGAACCATGTTGATTGGAGTACGTGAGCCTAAGTTTTTAGACAAGACATCCGTAATTCCAGCAAGTTCTAAAACAGCACGTACTGCACCACCAGCAATAACCCCAGTCCCTTCAGCTGCAGGACGTAAGAATACAGATCCAGCACCAAAGTTTCCAGTGATTGCATGTGGGATAGTGGAGTTATTCACTACAGGTACGACGACGAGGTTACGTTTTGCATCCTCAATTGCTTTTTTGATTGCATCAGGAACTTCGTTTGCTTTTCCTGTTCCAAATCCAACACGTCCTTTTTTATCACCAATGACCACTAATGCGGAGAAGCGGAAACGACGTCCACCTTTCACAACTTTAGTGACACGGTTGATGGTGACAACACGTTCTTCGAATTCTTTAACTACTTCTCTTCTTACGAAGGGTTTTGCTTGTTTATTGTTTTCCATGTTGCCTCCTAGAACTCTAATCCGGCTGCTCTAGCCGCATCGGCGAGTGCTTTCACACGGCCGTGATACAAGTAACCACCACGGTCAAATACAACCGTTGTAATGTTAGCTTTTTTCGCACGATTTGCGATTTCAGTTCCGATTGCAACTGCTGCTGCAATATTTGAGCCGTTTTCTAATTTAAGGTCAATACTGCTTGCTGATGCTAAGGTTACTCCGTTCACATCATCAATAAGTTGAGCGGTAATATTAGCGTTGGAGCGGAACACACTTAAACGAGGGCGTGATGCTGTACCACTAATTTTATTGCGGATACGTGCATGGCGTTTTTGACGCACTTTATTACGATCTAATTTGGTTATCATTTAATGGCCTCTCCTTCCTATTTTTTCTTACCAGCCGTCTTACCTTCTTTACGACGGATGACTTCACCTTTGTATTTGATTCCTTTACCTAAGTATGGTTCAGGCTTACGGACTGCACGAACGTTTGCTGCAAATTCACCAACACGTTGTTTATCGATACCTTGAACTTTAATTTCTGTTGGTTTACCAATAGTGACTGAAAGTCCAGGTTCAATGGTGAAGATGACTGGGTGAGAATAACCAACGTTAAGTGTTAATTTATCCTCTGCCACTGCAGCTTTATAACCAATACCCACTAGTTCTAAATCACGAGTGAAGCCGTTTGAAACACCTTCAATCATGTTAGCAAGTAAGGCACGAGTTGTACCATGGAGTTGTTTTGTGTGCTTTAAATCATTAGCACGAGAAACAGTGATGATGTTTTCATTGACTTGAAAGCTAACGACATCACTAAATTTACGAGTTAAAGTTCCTTTAGGACCAGTAACTGTAACTTCATTCCCAGCAGCAACGCTAAATTCGACGCCTGCAGGAATGGTAATCGTTTTATTTCCGATACGTGACATTGAGTGTCTCCTTCTTACCAAACGTAAGCGATGACTTCACCGCCGACATTTTTCTTGCGAGCATCTCTGTCAGTCATCACACCGTGTGAAGTAGAAATGATTGCGATACCAAGTCCGTTAAGAACTCGTGGTAGTTTATCAACTTCTGCATAAACACGTAGACCAGGCTTAGAGATACGTTTGATGCCTGAAATAACTTTTTGATTGTTTGCGCCGTATTTAAGTGTTACGGTAATCACTTTTTTAACATCTGAAGATGTGGAGTATCCTAGGATAAAGCCCTCTTCTTTTAAAATGCGTACAATTTCTAATTTTTCCTTACTTGCAGGAATGTCTACACTTTCGTGACGCGCGTTAACCGCGTTACGAATACGAGTCAGTAAATCTGCAATTGGATCTGTAATACTCATCATTTAAGTGCTTCTCCTTTCTACTACCAGCTTGCTTTCTTCACTCCAGGAATTTGGCCTTTATAAGCTAATTCTCTGAAGCAAATACGGCAGATTTTATATTTTTGTAAAACTGAATGAGGACGTCCACAACGCTCACAACGAGTGTAGGCACGTACCGCAAATTTAGCAGGACGTTGTGATTTAAGGATCATTGATTTTTTAGCCATGAATTACACACCTGCTTTCTTAGTGAAAGGCATACCTAATGAACTTAATAGTGCACGGCCTTCCTCATCATTTTGTGCTGTGGTCACGATAACAATATCCATACCACGAACTTTGTTGACTTTATCGTAATTGATTTCAGGGAAGATTAATTGTTCTTTTACCCCTAAAGTGTAGTTACCACGTCCATCAAAGGCTTCAGAACTTACACCACGGAAGTCACGTACACGTGGAAGTGATACGTTAACAAGTTTGTCTAAGAATGCATACATTCTTTCGCCGCGTAATGTAACTTTTGCGCCAATTGGCATACCTTCACGAAGTTTGAAGTTCGCGATAGATTTTTTAGCTTTTGTGATTACAGCTTTTTGACCTGTAATAGCTTGTAATTCAACTACGGCTTCATCAAGAAGTTTAGGGTTAGCGACTGCATCTCCCACACCCATATTGACAACAATCTTGTCAATACGAGGTACTTGCATGACTGATGAGTAATTGAATTGTTTCATAAGTGCGCTAACGACTGTGTTAGCATAGAGATCTTTCATGCGGTTCATATCATTAGCCCTCCTTATTTGACTACTGCGCCTGTTTTAGTGAAGACGCGCACTTTTTTATCACCCTTAATCTCATAACGTACACGGCTAGCTTTCTTTGCTTTCGCATCGTAGAGCATGACGTTTGAAACATGGACTGGTAATGTTTTTTCAACAATTCCACCTTCAGGATTAGCTTGTGTTGGTTTCAAGTGTTTTTTAGCAACATTGACCCCTTCCACAATCACTTTTGATTCTTTAGGGAAAACTGCTTTGACTTCACCAATAGTGCCTTTATTAGCACCGGTGATCACTTTGACTGTATCGCCTTTTTTGATTTTCATTGCATTTCTCCTATAACACTTCTGGTGCTAAAGACACAATTTTCATAAAGTCTTTGTCACGAAGTTCTCTAGCCACTGGACCGAAGATACGGGTTCCACGAGGCGTTTTGTCATCTTTGATGATAACAACGGCATTGTCATCAAATTTGATACGTGCGCCATTAGGACGGTTGATTCCGTACACTGAGCGAACAATAACAGCTTTAACAACATCACCTTTTTTAACAGTTCCACCAGGTGTTGCAGATTTAACTGCGCAAACCACGATGTCACCGATATTGGAAGAGCGTCTGCGACTTCCTCCAAGTCCACGAATCACTAGTACTTCTTTAGCACCAGTGTTATCCGCAACTTTACATCTTGTTTCGTTTTGAATCATGATAACCCTCCTCTAAAGAACTACAGCTTTTTCAACGATTTTAACTAAACGGAAACGTTTAGTAGCTGATAAAGGACGTGTTTCCATAATTTCCACAACATCATTTAATGCAGCCTCATTGAGTTCGTCATGAGCTTTAAATTTCTTTGAATACTTAACACGTTTTCCATATAATGGATGACGTTTTGATGTTGTAATTTCAACAACAATGGTTTTTTCCATGGCAGTAGAAACTACTTTTCCACGGTATACTTTACGATTTGAGCGTTCCATTAACCATTAACCTCCTGTGCTTCCATAGCACGTTCAGTAATGACTGTTTTGATACGTGCGATCGTTTTTCTAACAGTCTTGATACGAGCAGAATTAGTTAACTGACCTGTTGCTTGAGCAAATCGAAGGTTAAACAACTCTTCTTTTAAGGTATCAATGACTTTGTATAATTCAGAATTGCTTTTTTCGCGAATCTCTTTGATCAACATGATTACTCCTCCTCGCCTTTACGGACGAAACGAGTTTTTACTGGAAGTTTGTTAGCGGCAAGGCGGAATGCTTCTTTAGCAATATCCTCAGTGACGCCAGCAATTTCAAACATTACTCGTCCTGGTGAAACGACTGCAACCCAACCTTCAGGTGCCCCTTTACCAGATCCCATACGAACTTCTAATGGTTTTTTTGTGATTGCTAAGTGAGGGAATATTTTAATCCACACTTTACCACCACGCTTCATAAAACGTGTCATCGCAATACGAGCTGCTTCGATTTGACGGTTAGTGACATATGCACCACTTTCCGCAACTAAACCAAACTCGCCAAATGCGATTGTACGACCCGCTTTTGCACGTCCTTCGTGAGATACACGATGTGGACGGCGGAACTTAGTTCTATTTGGCATCAACATAGTTTATTCTCCTCCTTCAACAACAGCTTCAGGAGCAGATTTGACTGCTTCGCGTTTTTCTTCGCGAGCAACTGGACGTTGACGATCACCACGACGGTTGTCACGGCCACGACGATCACCACGAGGTGCTTCTTTTGGAGCTTCTGGTTCAACAACCATGTTTCCAGGAAGAACTTCACCACGGCAAATCCATACTTTAACTCCTAATTTACCATACGTTGTCATTGCTTCAGCATGTGAGTAGTCAATATCAGAACGTAGTGTATGTAGAGGAACTACTCCTTCAGAGTAACCTTCACTACGAGCGATATCAGCTCCACCAAGACGACCAGAAACTAAAGTTTTGATTCCTTTTGCTCCTGATTTCATAGCATCAATGATTGCACGTTTTTGAACTGTTCTAAATGATTTACGAGCTTCTAATTCACTCGCGATTTTTTGCGCAACAAGGGTAGCATCTAAGTTAGGGTTAGCTACTTGTAAGACTTTAACGTTAACTTTCTTACCAGTCATTTTTGTTAATGCTTCGATAAGAACTTTAATGTTTGCGCCTTCTTGTCCCATGACCGCACCAGGGCGACCTGAGCGGACAATTAGATTTAAAGTGTCTTTTGTGCGTTCAATTTCAATTCTTGAAACGAAAGCATTGCTTAGTTTTTTCTCTAAGAATTCACGGACTTTAATGTCTTCGACAAGTAAAGTTCCGTATTCTTTTTCTGCAAACCAACGTGATTCCCAATCACGGATGATTCCAACGCGTAATCCTATTGGACTGACTTTTTGACCCATAATTGTTCCTCCTTAGGCACGCTCAGCCACGATAACTGTGATGTGACTGGTGCGTTTGTGAATGGCTGCGGCACTACCTTTTGCACGTGGCATAAAGCGTTTGAGTGTGATGCTTTCATCAGCATAACATGCTTTGATGTATAGCTTTGATTCATCAAGTTTATTGTTGTTTACTGCGTTAGCGACAGCTGATTTTAATACCTTTGCTGTAGCTTTAGCTGCGAAATTTGGAGTAAACTTTAAGATCGCTGTGGCTTCTTTAACATCCTTGCCACGAATTAAGTCTAGTGCTAGACGCGCTTTACGAGCGGTAACACGAATTGTTTTTGCTGTTGCTTTGACTTCCATGATACCCTCCTTTATTTACCCTTCTTATCGTCGCCATGTCCACCGTATTTACGTGTTGGAACAAACTCACCGAGCTTGTGACCAACCATATCTTCAGTGACATAGACTGGCACGTGTTCTTTTCCATTGTAGACCGCAAAAGTGTGCTCTACAAACTGTGGGAAAATCGTTGAACGACGAGACCATGTTTTAATTACTTCTTTTTTACCTTTAGCATTCAAGGCTTCCACTTTTTTCATTAAGTGGTCGTCTACGAATGGGCCTTTTTTCAAACTACGACTCATGTTTTATGGTTCCTTTCGCTTATTTCGCCTTACGACCACGAACGATGTATTTGTTCGAAGCGTTTTTCTTCTTGCGAGTCTTCAATCCTAATGCTTTCTTACCCCAAGGTGTTAATGGAGCAACACGTCCAATTGGAGAACGTCCTTCACCACCACCGTGTGGGTGATCCACTGGGTTCATCGCAGATCCACGCACTGTAGGACGAATACCCATCCAACGAGTACGACCCGCTTTACCAATGTTAACTAAGTTATGGTCTTCATTACCGACAGTCCCTACGGTTGCACGGCATTGTTTTAAAATCTTACGAACTTCTCCAGATCCAAGACGTACGATAACGTAGCGATCTTCAGATCCAAGAATTTGTGCAGAGACACCTGCAGAACGAGCTAATTGTCCACCTTTTCCAGGCTTAAGTTCAACGTTGTGAACAACAGTCCCTTCAGGCATTTTACCAAGTTCTAAAGTATGTCCTACTTTAATGTCAGCTCCTTCACCACTTAAGATGACTGTACCAACTTTTAGCCCTTTAGGAGCTAAGATATAACGTTTTTCACCATCAGCGTATGAAACTAACGCGATGTTTGCTGATCTGTTTGGATCGTACTCAATGGTTTTTACCGTTGCTGGAATACCATCTTTATTACGTTTGAAGTCGATGACGCGATACATTCTTTTATGTCCACCACCTTGATGACGGGTAGTAATGCGTCCTAAATTGTTACGTCCACCTTTTGACTTTAAAGGTTCAAGAAGTGAGCGTTCTGGTCTAGATGTTGTGATTTCAACATTAGACACGGTTGTCATGCCACGACGACCTGGGGTCGTTGGCTTGTAGGCTTTAATCGCCATACGTGAGTTCCTCCTATCGCATCTTTTCCGGAAATAGCGTGTTCTTCCGATATTGTTTAAATATTAGAATAAGTTAATAGTTTGACCTTGAGCCAACTTAACGATCGCTTTACGAACTGCGTTAGTGGTTCCAGAATATTTACCAACACGTTTTAGACGTGGGCGAACATTCACAATGTTAACTTTTTCTACTTTCACATTGAAGATAGCTTCGACAGCTTGTCTTACTTGTGTTCTGTTTGCACCTTTCGCTACTGCGAAAGTGTATTTGTTATCGACTTCTTGAGCCTTGACTGATTTCTCAGTGATAATTGGGCGTAAGATAATGTCTCTAGGGTTTAGTGCACTCATTATGCAACCTCCTCCACTTCTTTTTTATTGAAGTAGACGCCTGCTTCAAGCGCTGCCACTTCTGTGAAAACAAGAGTATCCGCATTAAGAATGTCGTACACGTTAAGACCTTCAACTGATAGTAACATTACATTAGGAATGTTACGAAGTGCTAAGAAAGCATTGTCGATCTCTTCATGTCCGCTTACTACGAACAATGTTTTGTTTTCAAGTTTTAAGTTACCCATAACTTTGATGAACTCTTTAGTTTTTGGAACACTTAAGACTAAGTTTTCTACAACCATTAAGCTGTTATCTAACACTTTAGTGCTCAATGCTGAGCGAAGTGCTAAGTTTCTTACTTTTTTGTTTAATTTTCCACCATAAGAGCGTGGAGTTGGACCAAACACGATTCCACCACCGCGCCATTGTGGAGAACGAATGGAACCTTGACGCGCACGTCCTGTTCCTTTTTGTTTCCAAGGCTTACGGCCACCACCAGCAACTTCGCGGCGGTTTTTAGTGTCATGAGTTCCTTGACGTGCACTGTTACGTTGTTGAACAACCGCATCGAATAGCACTTGGCGGTTAGGAGTAATCCCAAACACTTCGCTTTCGAGTGAAATTTCTTTAACGCTTACACCTTCTAAATTGTGTACATTCACTTTCACCATGATTATTCTCCTTGCCCTACACCACGATTAACTAAAGTCTTAGGTGTAGTTTGTTTTACACGCTTCGTGGTCGTTTTGACGATAACATACCCTTTCTTAGGTCCAGGTACGTTTCCTTTTAATAGTAAGTAGTTATTTTCCGCATCAACTTTAATCACTTCAAGATTGCGATTAGTCGTAGTATATCCACCTTCTTGACCCGCCATGATGCGACCTTTATTGATAATACCGTTGTTACGACCGATAGTGGCTAATGAACCAATACCACGGTGATGTCCAGAACCATGAGATGCAGGACCCATGCGTTGATTGTTACGAACAATCGCACCAGTAAATCCTTTACCTTTTGAAGTTCCTTGTACATCCACGATGTCGCCAGCAGCAAATAAGTCTGCTTTAACTTCATTTCCAACTTCTAAACCTAATAATTCATTTCCCGCGATCTCACGAACGAATTTCTTGGGAGCGGACCCTGCTTTTTTCGCATGACCGATGGCTGGTTTAGTTGCTCTTTGCAACTTAACATCTTCAATTCCTAATTGCACTGCATCATATCCATCGTTTTCTAAAGTTTTCTTTTGTAAGACAACGTTAGGAACAACTTCTACAACCGTGACAGGAATAAGTGCCCCATCCTCGGTGAATACTTGGGTCATACCGACTTTACGTCCTAATAAACCTTTCATCATTACCTCCGATTACAGTTTGATTTCAATGTCAACACCAGTTGGAAGTTCCAAACGGGTTAACGCGTCCATAGTTTCTGCACTTGGACCTACCAATTCAATTAAGCGCTTGTGAGTACGAATTTCGAATTGCTCACGGGAATCCTTATACTTATGCACAGCACGTAAAACGGTGACGATTTCTCGTTCTGTAGGTAGTGCTACTGGTCCTACAACTTTTTTCACACCGTGATTTTTCACAGTGCTAACAATTTTCTCAACCGCTGCATCAAGTGTTCTTGATTCAAAAGCTTTTAAGCGGATGCGAATTTTATTCTTTGCCATGGAGTTCCTCCTATCTTTCTGTGTCTAGATCCATGTTAGACCTGCTCGATGCAAATTACCTGGGCTTCTCACTGTCCATGACAACGGATTTCAGTGTGCCAGCAACCTTGCACGTCCACGCAGTCGCTCCAATAGTATAAAGGAAGAGGCAAGATAAATCAACCCTTTTTTGAATCTTTTTGAACTCTTTTAATATTGTGAAAATGTCTTTTTAAGAGACTAAAATGATGGTCTAAGACCTCCAAATAAAAGTTAGTGATAACCTTCTCTCGAGTCCAACAAACGATGGTGAAATCACTGATATTTTAGTCTTTTTTTAGTGATATTGAAAAAAACTATCAAATATTCTTGATTTTAGTCGACTACTTATTGATTCAAATTCATTCGAGATCTCGTCATCTGAACACAAAAAAACAAGCACTCGTATGATATGCTCCCTCCTAAGTAGACACTCTAATTAATTAGAGCTACCGTGGAGGGTTTTTTAATGGGACGAGTGAGGAAATATTCAGTTGATACCATAGTTCAAGCATGTGTAGACTATTTAGAAGGTCGAGGAAGTTATCAAAGTCTAGCCAAACAATTAAGCGTGAGCAAATTTGCACTTCAATCATGGGTTCACATTTACCAAACCCATGGGAGAGATATCTTTTCTCATAAGCCAAGAAATCGATCCT
>JAGXSD010000002.1 GCA_018333955.1 Erysipelotrichia bacterium | reverse complement strand
CGCTATCTGGATTAAGTGATGTATATTTCGCTCATCCCTATGCCTCTTGGGAAAGAGGAGCCAATGAGAAACACAATGGAATTTTAAGACGCTTCATTCCTAAGGGGAAATCCCTTAAAGATTATACGGTCCAACAGATCAAACAAATGATGCATTGGATGAATCACTTGCCTCGTAAAATACTCAATTATCAAACACCGACTGAATCCATCTTATTCCACTTTAATCAAATTCAAGGTACAAACGGTTCCTTAGTGACTTCTTAATTCAAAGTGGACGACTTCTCATTGCAATTTACGTATATTTATAAATAAACTTCGTTATAATTAAAAAAAGAGGTTAACTATGCAAAAAAACGTACCATTAGAGATGAGTGTTAATGAATATATTGAAACTCTAGACAAAAGAAAAGAGGATGCACTGACACTACTTCAAATATTTAAAGAGGAAACACAAGAAGAAGCTACGCTTTGGAGAGGTGAAATGATTGGCTTTGGTCAATATCATTATCGCTATGAAACAGGTCATGAAGGTGTGGCCATGAAATGTGGCTTTGCAATTAGAAAAGCTAATATCACTTTATATTTATACACCCAGTTTGATTATGATAATCCTGCGTTTAAAGATAAACTGCTTGCACAATTAGGCAAACATACTCATGGACGAGTGTGTATCTACATCAAGAAAGTTAGTGATATCAACATTGATATTTTACGAGCTTTAATTCAAAGAAATAAAGTGATGGTAGAATCGTTTCCATCAACCATAAAGTGTTAATTTTGACTATGTTTGAACAATACCTTCAATCTCAACCTGTCGAAAATCACGCCTTCATTCAAGAACTACACAAGACCATCATGTCTTGGGTTCCAGAATGTGAGTTTTCTATTTCTTATCAGATTCCAACCTATAAAAAAGATTCTAAATTGTTAATTCACTTTCATGTTTATAAAAATCATATTGGGTTATATCCTGGTCCTCAAACGATACTTAAACATCACCATGAATTATCAGGATATCGCTCTTCTAAAGGAGCTATCCAAATTCCTAGAAGCGAACCATTTCCATATGAGCTATTAAAAAAACTCATCATGACAAATTTAAAGGACTAATGATTAGTCCTTTTGTGTGATATCGCGAGTATATACTTTTTCTTTTACATCCTCGATGTCTTTATGCATGCGATTTGTAATGATTACATCACTCATCAATTTAAACTCATTGATATCCTTAACCACTCTTGAATTAAAGAAAAGATCTTCATGATAATAAGGTTCATAGACAATTACTTCAATCCCTTTAGCTTTTATACGTTTCATTATTCCTTGTATGGCGGAATCTCTAAAGTTATCTGAATTACTTTTCATGGTTAAGCGATAGACGCCTACCACTTTAGGATTTCTTTTTAATATCATGGATGCAATGTGATCTTTTCGTGTCGCATTCGCTTCTACAATTGCACTGATTAAGTTTTGTGGAACATTGTGATAGTTCGCAAGAAGTTGCTTTGTATCCTTAGGTAAGCAATATCCTCCATAACCAAATGAAGGATTATTATAGAAATGTCCAATACGAGGGTCTAAACTTACTCCTTCAATGATATCTTGAGTGTTAAGCCCTCTGACTTCCGCATAGGAATCGAGTTCATTAAAGAAAGATACTCTCATCGCTAAATAAGTATTCGCAAATAATTTTATTGCCTCTGCTTCACTAAATCCAACGTGAAGCACAGGACAAGGAGTCGATACTAGGTTTAGATACATTGAAGAAACTACATGACTTTCCTCATGGATTGATCCTATTACAATTCTTGATGGATGAAGGTTGTCATAGTATGCTTGCCCTTCTCTTAAAAATTCAGGCATGAAGATAAACTTAATTGAAGGATATTGATTTTGTAAGTGTTGTGTAAACCCAACTGGAATAGTCGATCTTATCACCACCATGTTTTGGTATCCATGATGAGCGAGTGCTTCCACAATTGAATTAAGTGATGTCGTGTCAAAAGTATTAAGATTAGGATCATAGTTGGTTGGGGTGGCAAGAAGTATGATGTCTGCTTTAGTTGCTAAATTGATATTACTTAATGTGGCATGTAATGATGACATCTTAAGTGCTTCTTGAAGCATTTCATCAATGATAACTGATTCTTTCTTGTTAAGCTTTTCAATTTTCTGAGCATTTATATCATGGATCGTCACATCATGTTGATTCGCAAGAAGAATCGCATTGGATAATCCTACATAACCTGCTCCAAAAACATGGATATTCATTTTAATACCTCTACATCTTTTGGACAGTATTGTCTTAGTTCTTCAAAGAATTCATCTTTATTTTTAGGTGAGATATAGGTTGTGCCCATAATGTAACCTTTGTTCTTTTCTTTGATTTCGATACGATCTGCTGATAATGCTGCAGAGGAAAGGAAATTTCTGGTTTTCTTTAAAGACTTAATATTCTCATATCGAATCTTTTGAACATAAAATCCTACAACACATTTTAAATATTCTTCTTCAAAAACATAGTATGTGTTATAAAGGAGTAGTAACATAAGTAATGCCGTAGGCACCAAAATCATGAGAACAATCCACTGTTCATGTGGCTCAACAACCCATAATGGAAAAATACTGACTAATACGGTTCCCCAAATCACACATTGAATCCATAAATCAATTTTCGAGTAATGTCTCATCTGCTTCTCCTTCAAACCAAAGTTTGGCTTCTTTTCTTACTTTTGTCATCCAGTGTATGGTATTCAAACTTTGCACGTTTAGATCATGAATCTTATCAACTTGATTCCGTTTGATTAACTCCTCAAATTTTTGAATCTCATAGACTAATGCATTGCTTTCTTGATCATGTGGTGAAATTACTTCTTCTTCAGGTGATTTAAGAATGCATTGTGTGAGTTTATTTGCAGCATACTGACATTCAATGACACCTTTTTCTCCTTCAATGATGACCCTCTGTCCACCTTCATGTACCTTTGAAGCATTTGCTATTGCCGTAAAGTCTTCATAAGTAAACACTACAGTTCCACTTACATCAACTCCATTATGACCTAGAATTGGAGTGTAAGTTCCTTTGAGTGGTTTTGGCCATAACGACAAGATGAAATGAAGATTATACACATTTAGATCAACTAAACATCCTCCACTTGTCTTTAAATTAAATACATTTGGATTTTCATGATTCAAATAAGCAAGATATTTTGATGAATGCTGATGATAGGATGCATACACATGTTTAATACTCCCTAATTTATGGAGTTGTTCTTTAATCCAATGGTAATTAGGTAAATGCAATGTCGTAATGGCTTCAAACACAAAAACACCATTCTGTTTTGCGCATTCTAGAATGGATCCAAACTCAGCATCATTACTTGTGACTGGTTTTTCTAATATGACATGCTTTTTGGCATTTAAGGCTAGAATTGCATGTTTTGCATGTAAATGATTTACACTCGCAACATAGACCGTATCAACTTCATTAGATTGTAATGCTTTATCTAGATTGTCAAATGCTAATGCTCCAAGAGGATATGCTAAAGAAATAGCTTTGCTCATGTCACGTGAATAGATGGCTGTGACTTTTGATTCATTTGATTTTGATAGGGCATCAATAAATCGACTCGTAATGATGCTTGTTCCAATAGTTAGTATTTTCATAACAATATTGTATCACAGTTAAAGTTAAGTCAATGTAAAGACTAAAAAACCAGCATATAAAATACTGGTCTTTACATTCGATTTAATTGAGAGGGATTGAAACATTTTCTTTAATTAATTGAATCACTTCTTCTTCATTAGAGCACTCAAGTGCCTTCAAAGCAAGTGATTTCATGTCTTCATACTTCACGGATCTAACAATTTCTCGTGCTGCAAGAATGGATGATGCAGACATTGAGAATTCGTCGAGTCCCAATCCTAGAAGGAGTGGAACAGCAAGAGGTTCTCCCGCCATTTCACCACACATACCCACCCATTTATTGTGCTTATGGGCTCCATCGATGGTCAGTTTTATTAGACGAAGGATGGAAGGATTATACGGTTGATATAGATAGGAAACCTTTTCATTCATGCGGTCTGAGGCCATGGAATACTGTATCAAGTCATTGGTGCCGATACTCATAAAGTCAACTTCTTTCGCAAACTGATCCGCAAGCATCGCAGCAGCTGGAATTTCAACCATCATACCTAGCTTGTAGTCACCAATCTCTACGCCTTCTTCTTTAAGTTCACCAGCAGTTGCTTCAACAAATGCTTTAGCTTGTCTGAATTCATCTAAAGTGGCAATCATCGGAAACATGATGTGAAGATTGCCATGAGCACTTGCCTTTAATAAAGCTCGTACTTGAGTTTTGAAGATATCCGTGCGGTCTAAGCATAAACGAATAGCACGGTAACCCAAGAATGGATTCATCTCTTTTGGAAACGGTAAATATGATAATTCTTTATCGCCGCCAATGTCTAGGGTACGAACAACAACTGGTTTATCTTTCATGTCTTTAATTACTTTAGAGTAAGCTAAGGTTTGCTCTTCCTCACTTGGAAGTGATGACGCATCCATATATAAGAACTCCGTACGATACAATCCAACACCTTCACCACCGTTGTCTAACACACCATCCACATCGTGAGGTGTACCTATATTACCAACAAGTTCGACATGATGGCCATCAAGTGTTACACTCTCTGCGTCTTTTAATGATTTCAAACGTTCTTTACGAAGAAGGAACTGTTCAATTTTAGGTGCATATTCTGCTTTAAGTTCTGAAGTTGGATTTAAGAAAACTTTACCACTAATCGCATCTAGAATAATCTCATCCCCATGCTTTGCGGACCAAAGAGCATCACCACATCCTACAACTGCAGGAATTTCTAATGATCTCGCCATAATCGCTGAGTGAGAGGTACGGCCACCAACTTGCGTTGCGAAGCCAAGGGTATATTGTCGATTAAGTTGTGCAGTATCTGAAGGAGTCAAATCATGGGCAACAATGACAACTTCCTCATTAATGAGGGTCAAATCTGGAAGTGGAGTATTTAAAATATGAGCAATAAGTCGTTGTGTAACATCCTTAATGTCTGCAGCACGCTCTTTAAAGTATGCATCTTCCATACTTTCAAACATGCTAATAAACATTGAAGCAACTTGATGTGTCGCATATTCAGCATTCACATTGTCTGCTTCGATTAGACCTTTGATTTGATCTACTAATTCTGGGTCTTCACTCACCATAAGATGAGCATCAAAGATTGCTAGTTCTTCATCACTTAACTTTCCAACCGCTTTATCCTTAATTGAACGGATATCACTTTGAGTTTTTGTGATGGCTTGTTGTAGCTTTTCAATTTCTTGTGAAGGAGTGGCGTCCTTTTTTTCAACATTTAGATTGGGATATTCGAGTTTATAAACTTTAGAAACGACAATCCCACTTGATGCAGCAATTCCTTTTATCATGTTTTCTCCTCTAGACCTTCAAAGTCACTGTATGGTTATTTTAACACCTTAAAGATTTGTAAACAATGAACAAATGTTTCAATTATGATTCTTCTCTTCCTATAGTAGTTAGATTTTGAATAATATTCTTCATACCATTTGAGTGGTTGTTTCTTCAAGTACACGCGATTATATATATCCTTACAGTCTTCATCAAGTTGATTATAAAAGAAAGTCATCATGACATCGAAATGTTCATATGCTGTGAGTACATCACTTCGATTGGGTTGTAATCGCATAAACATCTTTGCGATATTCCATCGTTCAGATAATGCCATCAACAGTCTTTCTTGGTCTTGATATGTTAATTCCTTCATCCTTTTCCCTCTTCTACGTTATCATTCACCTCTCTCCATCCTTTATCCTAAAAGAAAACAGGCATGATGCCTGTTTTCTATCGAATGAATATGAACCAAATAACACCAATCATAATGCTTAAGACAAGAAGCATGACTGGAATGATCGTGATCAGAGCCGCAATCGTTAAGGCCATTAAGTCGCCTTTCTCAAATTCCGTCTCTTTTAGTTTCGCTTTTATTTCTTCGTAATCAAACTCACTTTCTTGATGTTTCTCTCTTTTGAAAATCAAGTTATTCGCCTCTTAAATGACATGCAACGAAGTGACCTGGCTCAATTTCTTGCCAAATAGGTTCAACAACCTTACATTTATCGAATGCATATTTGCATCGAGTATGGAATTTACAGCCTTTAGGAGGTTTGATTGGAGATGGAATATCTCCTTCTAAGATAGTGAGTTCTTGATTTGATTCCACATCAGTACGTGGGATAGCTTCAAGTAAAGCTTCTGTGTATGGATGTAGTGGATTTGCGAATATTTGATCACTAGACCCTAATTCAACCATATTACCAAGATACATGACACCAATACGATCTGAGATAAACTTAACGACTGACAAGTCATGAGTAATGAACAAGTAAGTGAGGTTATTATCTTTCTTGAGATCGATAAGTAAATTGATGATTTGTGATTGAATGGATACGTCTAACGCAGAGACAGCTTCATCACAAACAATAAATCTAGGATTTAATGCTAAGGCACGAGCAATACCAATACGTTGGCGTTGCCCACCTGAGAACTGGTGAGGATAGCGATGAATGAAGTAAGGAGCAAGTCCACACTTTTCCATAACATCAGTAATGTAATCAGTATATTCTTTTGAGTTAGCGTTCTTGAAAAAGTTATGGGCTAATAATCCTTCTCCAATAATTTGGCCTACGGTTAAGCGAGGATTTAATGATGAGTAAGGATCTTGGAAAATGATTTGGATATCTTGACGCAATAACCGAACTTCTTCAGTTGATAGTTTAGATAAGTCAATTCCATCATCCATTTGTTCTTCATAAAGATTGAATAAGGCATTGTTTCGACACGTGTCTTTTAATTCTTTAACAACCTTAGATGCTTTTTCAACAGCTTCATGAGTTAATGCTAGTTCGGTTTTAAGTTTAGCGATTTGATCATCAACTTTGCTTACGCTTGCTTTATTCGCTAAGACTTTAGGGTCTGTTAATCGTACTTCAGCTTTCACAAGTTTTAATCGAAGTTTAGCTTCTTTTTGCTTAATCTTGAACTCAGAAAGCAACACATGGCTCACTTTCTTTAAATCAGATGAAGTAAGAAGACCACCCGCGATTCTAAACATGTTTTTATATTTATTCTCAAGTCGTGCAGTTTCTTTTTCAATCTTGGACTCAAGTTGTGACTTAGCCAGATCATCAGACACTTTACTTAATGAGTCAACCAGTGCATCAAGAGCTTTCTTATCAGCTAAGTAAGCTGGATACTGCTTTGATAAGGTTTTAATTACCTCAACAACATACTTAGGCGCAACTTCAGCCAATGTACGACCATAGAAAAGTGTATTTCCTTCGGTTTGATCATAAAGTTGAAGAATGGTACGACCAAATGTAGATTTACCACATCCAGATTCACCAACTAACCCTAATGTTTCGCCTTCAAAAATATCAATGGAGATGCCATCATTAGCTTTAATAAATAGTTGTTCCTTTTGGAAAATTGAGCGTTTCTTCAAAGGAAAGTGCTTTTTAAGGTTTTGAACTTTCAACAATACTTTTTGATTTTTAGCCATGTTGACGCACTCCTTTCTTTGGATAGAAGCAGCGAATGGATTGCTTTTCGCTGATTTGGACTAATTCTGGTTCTTCTTTTAAGCATTTCTCGGTTGCATATTTACAACGAGGTGCAAACTTACATCCTACAGGTAAATCCAGTGGATGTGGAACTGAACCTGGAATCGCATCCAATTTTGTTCCTCTTTCACTAGTTAAGCTTGGAATTGAACTTAATAGACCTTCAGTATAAGGATGTGAATAATCCGTCTTTTGTCCAAAAATGTAATCAACTGGAGCGGTTTCAACCACTTGACCACAATACATCACCGCAACATCATCCGCCATTTGGTTGATGACACCTAGGTCATGAGTAATAAACATAATAGAAGTTTTAGTTTCACGTTTAAGATCATTCATTAAACGTAAAATCTGAGCTTGAATCGTAACATCAAGAGCAGTTGTTGGCTCATCAGCAATAAGTAATTTTGGTTTACATGCTAATGCCATCGCAATCATCACACGTTGTGACATCCCCCCTGATAATTGGAAAGGATATTGATGCACTAATTCTTTAGCATTAGGAATCTTAACAGCTTGAAGCATTTCCACTGACTTGGCATTAGCTTCTTTTTCACTCATCCCTTGGTGTAACATTAACACTTCAGAAATTTGACGCTCGACTGTAAATACTGGGTTAAGACTTGTCATCGGCTCTTGGAAAATCATAGAAATATCATTACCACGAATTTTTCGTAGTTCAGCTTCACTCATTTGTGCAAGGTCTTTACCTTCAAACAAAATCTCACCTTCGTAGATTTTTTGATTACGCTCAAACAAGCGAAGAATAGACATCGCTGTTTGCGATTTACCACTTCCAGACTCTCCAACAACCCCTAAAGTGCGACCTTCTTCTACAGAAAGAGAAACACCGTTGACGGCTTTAATAAGACCACGTCGAGTCGTAAAGTAGGTATGTAAATTTTTAATTTCAAGTAGTTTTGTCATTTTTACCTCCTACTTCTCGTTTGATCGAGGATCCATGGCTTCACGCAAACCATCACCCACGAGGTTAACACTTAATGCTGTGAATAATACTGCTAGTGCTGGTAAAATCCAACGCCACCAGAAGAATTGAATAACTTCAGGTCTTTGCGCACCAGTAAGCATGTTCCCCCATGATGGACTAGGAGGTACAACCCCGAATCCTAAGAATGAAAGACCTGCTTCAGTAAGTAAGCTACCTGCATAACTTAAGGTCATACTTACAATAACTAAGTTAATAACGTTTGGTAAAATATGGCGTAAGATCACAACTCTTGAGCGAATACCAAGTGCACGAGCTGCAAGCACAAATTCTTTTTCTCTTTCCGCTAGAATTTGTCCTCGAACAAGTCGAGCTAAACCTGGCCATCCAATAATACCTAAGATGACCATGATCATCAAGATACGTTGATTTTGATCTAACTGTCCGGTTAAGAATGAAGATAAAGTAATGGCTAAAGGTAAGAATGGGAATGAACTGATAATTTCCGCAAAACGCATGAGTAAGTTATCAACCCATTTTCCGTAGAACCCTGCAATTAATCCAATAAGAACTCCTAAGAAAGTAGAGATAAGCACCGCAACCGCACCTACCGTCATCGTAATACGACCACCGTGGATAAGTCTAACGAAAATATCTTTACCATTATCATCAGTACCTAGAATGAATCCTTTAAGTCCCCATGGCACCACGGTTCCATCTTCTAGCACAGCATAGTTTTGGTAGAAATCAGAATGAATGGCTACAGTTTTACCTTGTTGAAGTGATGTTGGTACACTAATTTGACCAAACTCGTTATCACCCCATGCATAAACATTACCATCACTACCTAAAGCCACAAAATGGCGACGTCCAGCTTGGATATCTAGAAATTTGATTCGATTTGGATCATTGAAACTTACTTTTTCAGGAACATTTCTCATTCCATCTCCACTATGACCCCATTGGTGGATATATCCATTTGTATCTAATGCAAGTCCAGTATAGATACTTGCTACAACTTTACTAAGTTTAACTGAGCCATCTTGTAAATATGAAGGAATTGTTGCAAGTTGAGTTCCACGTGCGCCGTGATATTCAACCGTTTGCTCATTGGTTAATAGAAGCATACTTACTGTAGATGCACCAGCGGATACTAAACGTCCTTGTAAACGTGTAGGGACGATGTCTAACCCGTTTGAAAGAGTTCCACCCCACACATATAAACGTCCTCTATCGGTAATCATATATGAGAAAATATCTCCACCACCGATATCGACAACATTTTCTAACATTAAAATATTGGAAATACTCATAGGAACAGTTCCTTGTTCAAATGAATCATTTCCCCAAGCATATAGTTTTCCAGTTGAAGAAAGAGCTAAAACATGTTCATCACCTGCACCGATTTTTACAATAGTAGCTGCTTGAACCTCTGCAGGTATGTTTAAAACGCCTTCAACATCAATACCCCATGCATACACTTTTCCATTAACATCTAGGCCTATAGAAAAACTACGTCCTGAAGTGATATCTTGGATTCCAGCTTTTACAAGTTCAGATGGAATTTTCAACATGTTGTTTGAAGGAGGAAGGTTTTTATGTGCCCATTCTCCTGATAAAATTTCAAAAGGTACTATTTGAGATCCACCAAACACAAAGAGTGTCATTAGCGTGATCCCCGCTAAACCCGTTAATGCTAATTTGTTTCTCATGAAGTTTTTAACAATCGTCTTCCCTGGAGAGGTGATTGCTTCTTCTTCTAAGACACTGCGTTTTGGTTTATTCGCAGAACCAAACGTAAAAAGTGATGCAATAGTACGCCCAAACGAACCGAGCGCTTTTAAATATGGATTTGTTTTATTTGAATTTGACATGTCGATTACCCCTTAGTTCAACTTAACACGTGGATCAACTAATGCGTATCCAATGTCCATAATTAAGTTTGCAGTTAATGATAGTACAGCGTAGAAGATATTCATGGTTAATACCACCATATAATCACGGTTATTGAGTGAGTCAATGAGAACTCGACCAATACCATTCCAAGAGAATATACTTTCAGTAATCGCTGATCCACCAAATAAGGCCACAAGTGATCCAGCCACAAGTGTAACAACTGGGATAAGTGCATTTCTAAATGCATGTGTATAAATAATGACTTTTTCATTCAAACCTTTTGAGCGAGCCGTACGAATAAAGTCTTTACCAATAATTTCGATCATAGCATTTCGTACATAACGAGTTGTCCCCGCTAATGAACCAATGGTCAATGTTGTGATTGGTAAAATAAGATATCTGGACCATTCCAAGAAGTACCTGAAACTTCCATCATCTTGCATACGAGGCATGCCACCTGCAGGCAGAACGCGCATAGTAATTGCAAAAGTGTAGATTAAAATCAAACCAATAAAGAATACTGGCACCGATAATCCAATGAGTGAAAACACTTGCCAAAAGGAATCAAAGAAAGAGTGCCGCTTAACTGCGGATTTAATTCCTACTGGTATGGATATAACAAATGCAAATATAATGGAAAAACTATTCAATACAATTGAATTTCTAAGTGGTCTAGCAATAACTTCGCGAACAGGGCGATTGTTAGTAATAGAAGTACCAAAATCTAGACGTGCAATGTTTCCGACCCAAGCTATATATTGTTCAGGAATTGATTTATCAAGACCTAGTTTCTCACGATAGGCATTATAATAAAAATCTCGTTCAGCCTGAGAGCGTAAGTCTGGTGGCAACATCAAAAGCACAGGATCACCTGGCATAAGTTTAAACATCCCAAATAACATTATAGAAATGATAAAAATAACTGGGACTAACAGAACTAGTCGCTTGAGCAAGAATTTAAGCATAGTGTATCTCCTTATAGAAACTAAAGGGTGATAGTACAAGACTATCCCCTTCAGTTAAGTATATAAAATTTCGGCTTAGTCTGCAACAGATACGTCGATAATTGCACGTCCAACTGTCCATAATGGGTTAGTTTGGAGTCCTACAACACGTTTGTTGAAGATATCGAAGTATACGTTAGAGTATAGAGGAAGTTGTGGTAGTAATTGTGAATTCCAGTATAATTGGTATTCGTACCATAATTCTAAGTACTCGTCTTTTTGTGTAGGCTCTAAGCTTCTCATAGCAACTGTTAAACGGTCGATTTCTGGATCGTTTGTACCAGTAGGGTTTTGGCTGTATTGGCCATAGAAGTCACTGTGTAGTGAGTAGTATGGGTCATAAGCAACTGAGAAGTTAACAGCTAAGTTATAAGAGTTGAAGAAACGGTTTTCAGGATCTTCTACATAGTAGTTAGAAAGTAGAGCAGAGAAATCACCATATTCTAAGTAGAATTGGATACCTGCTTGGTTCATACCTTTAGGCCATTCTGTGTTAATTAAGTCTGAAATTGGGTTGTTTGTTGAACCAAAGTGATTGTGTTTTAAGACTTCACCTTTGTCATTATGTCTCCAATATCCAGCAGTAGCTTTAGTCTTATCCCAAGGAGTAACACCATCAGCTTCAAATTTCCATTCAGTAAGGTCTAATAAACGGTTAGCTTCGTCAACGTTAACGACATAGTTAATTAAGTTTTCGTTAAGTTCAGCAGCTTTAGCATCATACATCCATTGTGCAAGTCCGTACTCAGCATTAACCATAGCACCATAACCACCAAGAATTGTAGTTACGAATTGTTGACGGTCAATTAAGTGAGCAACAGCTTTACGGTAGTTAAGATCTTTTGTAGGTCCGAAGTCAGTAGTGAAACCAATGAATCCATAACCATTACGTTTGTAGTTGATTAAATCAACTTGATCAGATACGATAGCTTTTTTGATCTTAGCATCTTGGATAACACCAGTAACGATGTCAACTTCACCAGCGATAACTAGGTCAACGTCTAAGTCTTGGTTTACTTCTTGAACGATAACTGTATCAAGTTTAGCTTTAACCCCACGATAGTCACCAACATACTCTGGGTTAAATTTAACGGTCATACGTTTGTCAATGTTAGAGACAAATTTGAATGGACCAGAAGTTACAGAAGGAGCAAATCTTTCTGTACCTGCAACATAAGTAGCAGCAGCAGTAACATCACCAACTAATGATGAACCATCTTCGCCAATAGTCACACCTTGACCCCAAACATGTAGAGGAACTGGTGAAACAGCAGCATATAGAGTTTCATAGAAGTATGGTAAGTAGTCATTGCTAATAGTTACCGAGAATGAATGAGTTCCTAATTTCTTAACTCCTTCAAATACAGTGGCTTCGCCTTTGTTATAAGCTGAATAACCAACTAATTCACGTCCAGTAGTGTCAGATGCACCAGCTAAACGCCATTGTGGTGATGAAGCAAATAATAATGCGAATACGTAGTCATCGGCAGTGATTGCAGTGCCATCAGACCATTTTAAGTTAGTGTTTAACTCAAATGTGTAAGTTTTGTCACCAGCATCATTAACTGCAGTGGTTACAGTTTTAACTACAGTTGGGTCTAATACGATTTCCCCACCGATAGTCGTGGTATAAGTAGCATAACCCCAGATCATATTACGGACGATTACGTCGTAAGCATTGTTACCAAAGCCGCCGATTAAGTTTCCGCTAAATGCAGGAGTTCCGATAACAACTGTTCCTTTTCCTTCAGCTGGTGTAGTTGGTGTTGGAGCACACGCAGCCATGGAAAGAGCAACTAGAGCTATTACCGCAAGAGATAATAATTTTTTCATTTCTCCTCCTTAATGAGAATACAGAGTATTTCACTGTATATCGCAATTATAGTGATAGAATTGTGAAATGTCAATAAAATACACTGTTTTTTTGTAAATTTTGCACACGATAACTGAAAATTCTTACATTATGGTTTTCACAATTTCTTTGGTGTAAGGGCTTTATGAAAATTTTCATAATTTGACCATAATAGTTATGGAAATCACGTACACACCTGGCTTTTTGTGCTGAATTAAGTCTAAGTTCACACCTCTTTTTTTATTTATGATCGTTTAATTGTTTCGCATGATAAGATAATGTTGATAGAATTTTGAGGTGTGATATGTCATTCTTTACTAAAACTTTCCAGAGTCAATCACTTAAAAATGGATTAATGTTAGGGATCTTCATTTTTGCATGTCTATGCTTCTTTCTCATTGAATCCACACTAACAATTAACTACTGGCAAAAGTCATTCATAAAAATCGCACTATTTGCTATGTTGCCTATGATTATCCAATATAAGCAGTTTCAATTCCCTACAACAGATTATAAAACACTGGTTAAATCCCTTTCTCTTGGATTGTTTGTCTATGTTGTCATCCTTGGGGGATTTGTAATTGTTCAGACGATTGTTTCATTAGAAATGATTAGGGATTCGCTTTTAAATCAAGTTAACGTCAATAGGGAAAACTTTATCTTCGTAGCTCTTTATATATCATTCATTAACTCATGGATTGAGGAATTCTTTTTTAGAGGATTTGGATACTTTAAAATGAAACTTTTTCTAGGCAAAAATTTAAGTATGATCTTAAGTAGTTTGCTTTTCGCAATCTATCATATTAGTATTGTTAAGGATTGGGCTCATCCATTAATTGTAACTCTTTCAATTTTAGGCTTGTTTTTTATTGGAATATTCTTTATTCTACTTAATGAGCGAAATCAAAACATTCTCTCGAGTTGGATGGTGCATATGTTTGCCAATTTAGCGATTAATACCATTGGTCTTCACATGTTTGGTATTATCCAACTACCTTTTTTAAGATAATTTCTTGGAGAAATACCCAAGCGGCTCAAGGGGACGGTCTCGAAAACCGTTAGGAGGTCACACTCGCGTGGGTTCGAAACCCACTTTCTCCGCCATAACAACTAAAAAGCGTGATTCAATCGAATCACGCTTATTCTTTTATTTCTTTAGATAGAAAGGCTTTAAGTATGCTTGAACCCCTTCATTATAATGAATCACAGGTGATCCATTAATAAGTGGTCTCATATAATCTAGTGCTTCTTGACTCACACCTGCATAATCTGGAAGCATCCATTCTGCAGGGAAGTGTTTCACATGATTCGCAACATTACTTGCTTTAGTCGCAAAATACTCCACATTGTATGGATGATTTGAGACACGTTTTACCCCCACCATGTTACCGGTAAAGGATTTGTCCATAGAACGCATGTGTGCTGACATACCAAGCTTAAATGATTCTTCCACATCCACTAATGATTGATCTGTGGTATGGCAACGTTGTGCTGTCGAAAGGTCTTGAACCTTAACACGACTTGCTACGCCACTATCTAAGATAAGTTGACGAACAGCTTGTCCTGCTCCACCTAAGACTGCATGACCAAAGCCATCATTTTTAGCTTCACCTGCGGCTAAGTAGTTACCATCAGGATATTTAACCCCTTCGGATACCACCACATAACATTTGTTTTTTGTATCAATGTGCTTCTTCACTTGCGCAAGGAACACTTCTTTATTAAACGGAATCTCTGGAAGTACCACTAAATCCACAATTCCAGAAAGACATGCGGAAGCTGCTAACCATCCCGCATCACGTCCCATGGTTTCTAATACAAACACTTCTTGACGAGTATATACATTCACATCTAACCAAGTTTGAAGTGCTGTATTGGCGATAAATTTCGCCGCAGAACCAAATCCAGGGCAATGATCGGTTACCATGAGGTCATTATCCACTGTTTTAGGGCAACCCACAAAACGTAAATCCGTAATGTTATGTGCTTCTGCATATTCGCTTAATGCCGCTACAGTATCCATAGAATCATTTCCACCAATATAAAACATGGTTTCAATATTGTATTTACGTAAGACTTCCACAATACGTTCAAAATCTTTCACGTTTGCACGTTTTAATTTGTATCGGCAAGACCCTAACGCTGATGCTGGAGTTTGCTTTAAGATAAGATTATCCATTTCACTCATGTGAGTAAGATCCACAAGCATTTCTTGTAAGATACCTTCAACACCATGAAGTCCTCCATAGACAATATCATAGACAGGATTAAGTTGATTTGCTTTCACAACACCTGCAAGTGTTGCGTTGATGACAGAGGTAGGCCCTCCTGATTGAGCAACTAGACAATTAGACATAATGTCCTCCTTTTAACGTTACTATTATACTAAAAACAACCTTAAACTTAAAGATTATTTAAGACTACGAAGTCCACGATATACATAGGCAAAGACATCTTTTTCTTGAACTAAGCCTTCTTTATATTTCCATTTTAATAGGAAGTATGGGTCTTGTAGAAACTTGCGTCCTAATAAAACGATATCAGATTGACCCGAATCAATAATTTGTGCAACTTGTTCAGCCTCAGTAATCAAACCAGCGGTCGCTACAAGCCCTTGAGTTGCTTGTTTCATTTGAGTGGCTAGATGAACTTGATACAGTGGGCCGATGTGTGGGATGTTCGCAAAGCCTCCTGAAGAGATATTAAGTAAACATACTCCAAGACTTAAGCATAAAGCTCCAATCTTTTGAATATCTTCTACACTATTGCCCATTGGATCATATTCGTCACCACTTAAGCGAATAAATACTGGACCTTCAAAAGCTTTAACAACAGCTTGAGTCACTTGCTTTAAGAATAATGTGCGATCTTGTCCATATTCATCATCACGTTGGTTGGTTAAAGGAGAAAGAAATTGATTTATTAAGTATCCATGAGCCCCATGAATCTCCACAAAATCATAACCACATGCACGTGCCGCTTTAGCTGAGTTCGAAAAGTCTTGAATAAATCGATCAATTTCAATCTGACTCATTCCAACCACATCATCTGTAGTCATTGGCCCAAATCTTAATGTATTTGAGCGTCGACTTTTATTTCCTGCATGCGCAAGTTGAATTCCAAACTTTGTATCATAACGATGGACTAATGACACAAGATGAGTAAGCGCTTCTTTTTGACGAGGATTAAAGATACCTAGACAATTGTCCGAAATATATCCAAACTCATTCACCGCGGTTGCTTCTTGAATGATCAATCCAGGTTGACCTAATGCAAGATTAGTATAATGTGTGAAATGAAAGTCATTCGCTACTCCATCTTTTTTCTCGCATAGGTACGTACACATTGGCGCAACCCCAACACGATTCTTTATTTGCATTCCTGCGATATCTAATGGTTCAAATGTTTTTATCATTCTTTTCTCCTTCTTCCATTTCTAAGGATAATGCTTCCCACTCATGAACATACTGAGCAATCACGTTATGTTGTTCATCGATTTGAGCATTTAACTTCTCCATTTTCGAAAAATCATGGTAATACTCTGGTTCATAACGATAATCTCGCAAGACTTCAAGATGTGCTTCACTTTCTTGAATGAGTTGTTCTAATTCTTTAATTCGTTTTTCTTTTTGCTTCAAGGATTTTTGGACCGCTTTACGCTCTTGATGAGCTTGAACCCGTAGTTCCTTTAATTCATCATTCATATCTTCTTGCTCTTGGTTGTGAATCATCTCTGTCAAGGTTGAAGTATGCTCATCTAAGGTTAACACAGCCGTCGATACTTTATCAATAAAGTATCGATCATGTGAAACAAATAGAATGGATCCTGTATATGAAAGTAAGGCCGCTTCAAGTGCTTCTTTAGCGGGAATATCCAGATGGTTTGTTGGCTCATCTAAAATGAGTAAGTTTGCACGCTTCAACATCATCTTTGCGAGTGATAGTCGAACTCGCTCACCCCCTGAACATGCACTCACTGATTTAAATACATCTTCTTGAGTAAACAGAAATTGAGCTAAGACCGTGCGGATTTGATGGTGATCCAGTTGTGGATATTCATCCCACAGTTCTTCAATCACAAGTTTATTACTATTAAGTTGCGCATGATTTTGATCGAAATACGCCCAATGAATTTGATGACCATATAGGAATTCCCCTGATAATGGTGGTATTTCATTCACTAAGGTACGAAGGAGTGTACTTTTTCCGACTCCATTTTTCCCTACAATCGCAATGCGTTGTCCTCGTCTTAAGGTAAGGTCAAGCGTGTGTAGTGGGCGATCATATCCAATTTTGAGTGAAGACACAAGTAATACTTCTTTTCCCCCTTTAATATAAGGATTAAACGAGAAGGTCATTGCTTTCGAACCTTGTTTTGGGGCATCGACACGATCCATTCGTTCTAAGTACTTAATTTTTGATTGCGCAAAAGCGGCTTTAGAACGTTTATAGCGGAATTTCTCTATCAAAGCCTCTAGGCGTTCTATATCTTTTTGTTGGCGATGATAAGCACTCTGCATCTTCTCAAGCATTTTAACTTTAGCTTTTTGATAAGATGAATAGTTTCCTTTAAATGAAGTGGTTTTTTCATATTCAATTTCAATGATATCTGTCGCAACCTTATCGATAAAACGACGATCATGTGACACAAAAAGAATCGTTTTAGGATAGGTTACTAAAAATCCTTCTAACCACTCAATCATTTCAATATCAAGATGGTTTGTGGGTTCATCCAATATCAGTACATCTGGATAAGAAAGGAGTAAACTCGCTAACGCAAGTCGTGTTTTCTGTCCTTGAGAAAACGTATGGATGGATTGAGATAACACTTCTTTTGAAAACCCCATCTTCGTCAACATGGTTTCCATAGTGCTTTGAATGTGATATCCCCCCATGTCTTCAAATTCGTGTTGAAGTGTTGATAGTTTTAGAAGCAGTTTTTCATCCTCAGGATGTTTAGATACTTGATTTAAAACGTGATTAAGTTGTTTCTCAAGTGCTACAATTTTTGCCATGGATTGTTCGAAGACTTCTTTAACACTAATATCTTCATTTTCAAAGGCGTGTTGTTTTAAGGAGCGCACGGTAATCTTACCGCCATAAAAAACATCCCCTTCATCAGGAGTCATTTCCTTGGAAATGATATTTAGTAAAGTCGTCTTACCACTGCCATTAAGTCCAATAATCGCCACTTTCTCTTTTTCATTAATACTTAAAGAGACATCCGTGAGGATGGCTTTTGAAGGATATGATTTTGAAATGTGACTTAATGTAATGATCATAGTTATGGTAATTGTAAATAATTCGCGAATCCACGAGCAATTTCCTTAGCGTAGTGAGGATACTCATTTGGCCAGGCTTGTGCTGAAGGTTCATGCGTTAAATGAATAATTTCAATGACTAATGCATGAACTCCTCTTGGATTCATATAGGCAAAGGATGCATTTCGTGAGTATGAAAACTCAGAGAACTGAGCTGCACCTAATGCTTTTCCTCCACTTTCACGGATAGTAAAGCGTCCATCATAACGCTGATTATCCATCCCGATAGCTAATGCAGAAGGTAAAACCCCTTGTATGTTACCACGTCCACGGTTGTTTGTGGAGACTAAAGATGTATTTTCAATTAAACTTCGATGGATTGCTGCTCCAAGTCGTGATGATACATAGGATGAATGGATCACTTGGGTTCCTTGAATACTAGGGTTTGTGCTACCTACCATTTGTAGTTCAATATAATATTTAGCCTGAGAAGCATAGGTTTTAAACAAACGCCCTCCTTCACCATATATGTTCACTCTTTCATTTTCATCTCTAAGAATTAGAACATTAAGTCCTAATGCTTCTAACTCACTTTTTAAAGCTACGGCTAATTTATAATTCTCTTCAGCCTCAATGAGACCAAAAGCAATAGTTCCTAAATCTAATCCTCCAAAATCAGCATGATAATGTCCTGGATCAATCACCACATCATACACTTCACTTGATAATGAAAATGGTTTAACTTCAAGTAAGATGGGTGCGATCACACGTTGATCATCCACAGCCGAAAAGACATGAATAGCTTTAGTTTGATCGTTACGATTGATTGTGGTCCACGTATGACTCATTGATTGATTACTGACAAGCTGAAGTCGTTGAAGATTAATGTTGACTTGCATCGCATAAACTCCCACTGGTAAATCATCCATAGGAATTTGGCCATCAACACTTTCTTCAATCATATAATCACGAATTTCACGAGTACACAAATTAGTGAGTCTTAATGTTTTTCCTACAAACTCATCACGAGTATCTAAGCGATAAGGTTGTTGAAAGAAGGATAAATTTTCGCCATACACAAAGAAATCATTAACAAGCACTACCTCTTGGGATGTTGTTAACCAAGCTTGCTCTGAGAAGGAATTGAGCTCACAAGGCAGTTCTGAAGATGGCTTTTGATTCCAAAAGAAAAACCACGCTGTATATGCTATCGCAAACACTATGACGCTAAGGGGGATCAGTAATCTAAAATTAAGGCGTCGACGTCGTCTCATCTTATAGTTCAATATCCTTTAAATGTTTTGGTTTTTGTTGATCAAGGGGAGGGAGTTCTCTAAATGTTGGCGCAATGGCTGTTTCCAAATAAGTTTCAATATTATTTGGGACAAATAGCATTTCTTTTTCAAACTCCATTTCTTTAAGTGGGAATATATCCTTTTCTTTGAAGATAAATGGTTTGAATGCGGATTTAAATGTCCATGTTAAATCAAATCCTATGTAATCTGAATGTTTATTTAAATGATGATAAATCTTCGCATTCCATTTAAACCAACGCTTAATCCAGACAGGATTAAAGTTAAGATTCTCAAAGAAGACAATGATGGGCATAAGCCCTTGATTGAGTAATCTAAGTGGTAAATCAAGAATTTTTGATCCATTCACTTTTGAATAAACGAAGACATCAATAAAGACTCCATCACTATCTTTGCATTTGTTTGCTAGAAGTTCGTTCACTTCTTCAATTCGGGTGCCCTTAAGTCGTATCTTCATACCTGGAATAAGGACGTTATAACAAGTCCTTGTTTCAAAACAATGAATTATATAGCGATCAGAAAGTTCTTTTTCTAATATAGGAATCGCTCTATGGAAATCATCCATCATCATCGCAATATCAATGTCATCATCCCAAGGGATAAATCCTTGATGGCGAAAAGCTCCTAAAGCACTGCCTCCATTAAGAAAATATGGGATATGGTGCTTGCGTAAAACGTAGTCTACATCTTTCATCATGTGAAGTAACACTTGATGTAAGTCATGAAGAGTGATGGTTGTTCCATCCTCGTGTTGTTTGAGAATTATTTCTTGGGCATTCATAGTTTTGATTATAGAGCATCCTCATGGTTGTTTCAAGAAAGAAAGGCAAGTCTAGTGACCTGCCTTAATAATCTAAGTTTTTAGGAGTACGTGCAAATGGAATCACATCACGAATATTTTGCATCCCTGTAATGTACATGAGGAATCGCTCAAATCCTAAGCCAAACCCTGCATGTTTAACTCCTCCAAAGCGACGTAAATCAAGATACCATTCAAGTCCAGCCTTTTCAATGTGGAATTTTTCCATTGCTGCTTCAAGATAATCAAGACGTTCTTCACGTTGTGATCCGCCCACAAGTTCACCAACACCAGGAACTAATAAATCACAAGCTGCCACTGTCTTTTGATCATCATTGAGTCTCATATAAAATGCTTTGATATCTTTAGGATAATCAGTTAAGAACACAGGTCCCTTCACAATAACTTCGCAAATATAGCGCTCATGTTCTGCTTGCAAGTCCATACCCCATGATACTGGGAATTCAAACTTCACATCAGCTTTAAGTAAATGTTCAACAGCTTCAGTGTAGCTCATTCGAACAAACTCGCTTTCGAGTAATCGATGCAAACGCTCAAGTACTGTATTATCAATCATATCATTGAAAAACTTCATTTCATGAGGTGCATTCACAAGAATATAATTAACGCAGTACGTTACCATATCTTCAATAAGATTCATATTATCATCAAGATCCGCAAAAGCAATCTCAGGTTCAATCATCCAGAATTCACTCGCATGACGTGTTGTATTTGAATTCTCAGCTCTAAAGGTTGGTCCAAAAGTATAGACATCTCTAAAAGCTAGTGCAAATGCTTCCGCATGAAGTTGTCCAGAAACGGTCAATGAAGCATCTTTCCCAAAGAAATGATCTTTCTTCTTTGAGAAAGTATCACTTTCTACTCTAAAGCTTTCTCCAGCACCTTCCGCATCATTACCAGTAATGATTGGGGTGTGAACATAGATGAATCCTTGATTTTGAAAGAACTCATGAATAGCCATGGACAATAATGATCGCACTCTAAAGACAGCTGAAAAAGTATTCGATCTTACGCGTAAATGAGCTATCTCACGTAAATATTCAAATGAATGTCGTTTCTTTTGCAAAGGATAGGACGAATCACAAGCTCCTTCTAACACAATAGATTGACATACAATTTCAAAAGGTTGTTTATTCTCTGGAGTAAGTTTAAGTGTTCCAACCACCGAGATGGCAGTTCCTGTGTTAAATGACTGAGCTACACTGTATTCACTTAAACTAGAATCATAGACACACTGTACATTACGAAAAGATGTTCCGTCATTCAGCTCAATAAATCCAATATGATTATTAGAACGATTGGTGCGAACCCATCCTTGTAAGTGGACTAGCTCTATCCCATCAAGTTCTAATGGGTTATCCGAACTAATGACATCAAAACATTCTTGTACAGTCATAAACGTTGGCATAATATGCTCCTTCTAAATATTGTTGACTTGGAAAACAAGTTCCTGTATAGATGATATCACATCTACGTATTTAATAAAGACATCCTTGGGAACACGAATATGATCATGAGTAAAACTAATGAACCCAACAATGCCGGCTTCAATGAGTTTATCAACTGTTTCTTGCGCATCATGAGAAACAGTAAGGATCGCAATTCGACATCCTACCGGGATATTTTTACTAAGTTGGCTTAATGGATAAATGGGAATATCATTAATGACACCGACTTTATTTTCATCGATATCAAAAGCACATGCGACTTCCCCGACCACATTATTCCAACGATTATAATTCATTAGTGCGCGTCCAAGGTTACCTGCCCCTACAATGATAATTTTCTCATTGTATGTGCCTCCTAAATGCCCTTCAAATGTTTCAATCAGTGTTTCAATATCATAACCATAACCTTGTTTACCAAGAGTTCCAATAAATGAGAAATCTCGACGAATGGTTGTGGGTTCGACATCGATAAAACTACCTAATTGATTTGACATGATTCGATCAATTCCTAGACTCTGTAGTTTCTTGAGCGCTTTAAGATATAACGGATAGCGCTGCATGGTTGCTTTTGGTACTTTTCTTTTATTCATAGTATCACCCTCTTCTTGTGATATTGTATCACAAAAGAGTATACCATGTGAATTAATTAGCAACTTTAGTGAAAAGAATCGTTAAATTCACACAAAATTGACAAATTTTTCGAGTGTTTTTCCTCTTATAAGCCTAATCCTGGGTTAACTTTTACGTCTAAATCACTAAATTGCTGTGCAAGTGCCATATGATATGCTGCCGCACCAATCATCGCCGCATTATCAGTACAGTATGCAATGGGTGGTACACTTAACTTTATATGAGGAAATTGTTGCATCATCTTAGCACATTCACTTCTTAAATAAGTATTCGCACTCACTCCTCCCGCGACAATCACTTGCTTGGGTTGGTATTGAATGATAGCATGTTCAAGGCGATTAATCAGTTGACCAATCGCAATATTCTGAAATGAAGCACACACATCATTAATGTCCAATTTCTCACTGCGTTGATTCGCATGGTAAATAAGATTGTTGAAATGACTCTTAATGCCACTGTATGAGAATGTATTCGCTTCTAGTTTTAAATGAGGAAGTGGTAAATTACTTTGACCACTTTGAGCTAATTTATCAATATGAGGTCCGGCAGGATATTCAAGATTAAGTAGCCGACCTACTTTATCAAAAGCTTCACCAATCGCATCATCTTGAGTTTGCGCAATGATTTGAAAATCAAGTGGTCCTTGCATCATTACAAGCTCTGTATGTCCGCCTGACACCACTAAGGCAAGACATGGATATTCAAGTGGTGCAACAAAGGCATTCGCATGGATATGGCCTGCTAAGTGATTCACCGCAATTAAGGGTTTATCTAAAGCATACGATAATGATTTGGCTGCAAGGGCTCCAATATGAAGTGACCCAACAAGTCCTGGTCCGACCGTAAATGCGATCGCATCCACGTCATTCCAAGTGAGTTTAGATTGTTGGAGCGCTTCTTGAATGACACTAGATATGACCTGTATGTGAAGTCGACTCGCGAGTTCAGGCATTACTCCTTTATAGGTTTGATGAGCGCTAATTTGCGATTGAGTCACCTGACTTAACAACTCATTCCCATTGCGCACAAAAGCCACTGAGGTTTCATCACAGCTTGTTTCAATGGCGCAAAGTATGACATCATTCATAATCAAACCTCATTTCAAGAGCATTCTCGCTTGGATTTTGATAATAATTTAAGCGCGTACGATTAAGCTTAAATCCATATTTATTGTATAAGTGTATCGCAATCGCATTCGACTCACGCACCTCGACAAAAATATGCTTCACTTGTGAATCGGCTAAAATATTGAACCACTCTTTAAGAATTTGTGAACCAATCCCATGCCCTTGATGATTTGGATTGACTCCTAAATTGAGAAGTTCAACTTCATCATCTGATTGGATCCATGTTATAAAACCTAAAACATGATTATCTTCTTCAAGCACAACCGTTTTTGCTTGTGGAAAATCGATGCACGATGCTAAATGAAGTTCTTTTTCAAGTGAGCCAACCATTTCCTTGTGTGAGTCTCGTATTGGTTTTATCATAACGATTTGATATAGAGTGGTTCTAAAACATGCACATCACTCACTCTTTCACTCACTAAACATACATGCTCACAAAGAGCTTTAAAATCTAAAGAGGAATCTTGTTGATTGACTAAATCTGTGTCTCCTACATAAGGAGGAATCATTGATGATTTTAATTCATCCAGTGTCATAATCCCTTGAAAAATCCACTGATGATCTTGCTTTATCCCGACATAAGCTCGTGAAGATCGTGCATCCATTATCATCGTTCCTTCGTGTTGCGCAAGCATAAAATCATATGAATTAAAGGTGAATACCTCAAAGGAACACACTAAAGCAAGGACCTTCACAACACTTAAGCCAATGCGGACCCCAGTATATGATCCAGGTCCTAATCCAACATACACCTCACTTAAATCTTGTGGATTAAGATGATACTTTGATAAACATTGTTTTAAACGCGGAAGAATGACTTCAGATTGTGACTTGAAAGCCACTTCATGGACTCCATCCACGTAAACTCCATCTTTGAGTAATCCTATACTTAAATGTCTATGAGCGGTATTAATCACGAGTTGCCACATAAGCCCTCCAAGATTCCATCACGTGGTGATCTGAATCAATATTAAGAATGCGTGTTTGATCATCAATGTATTCTAATGAAATGCTCATATTTGCTTTAATGTCTTCATTCAAGTATTGTGGCCACTCAATAATCATGACTGTATCTTGATCAAGTTCATCAAGAATTCCAATAGGTTCATCTACTCCTTCAAGGCGATATGCATCCACATGGACTAACCTTGGTTGGCCTTCGTATATTTTCATAAATACAAACGTAGGACTATTGATATGTCCTTTGATCCCTAATCCCTTTGCAAGAGCTTGAGTAAACAATGTTTTTCCTGTCCCTAGTTCACCATGAAGAAAACACACAAAAGGAGGTTGGATTAACCGACCTAAGTTAAAAGCTAATTCAGATGTTTCTTCAGGTGAGTGTGAGGTCAATATCATAATAGTATTGTATCATAACTCCTTAATAGATAAAAAAACACCTCCTGGGTAGGAGGCGTTAGTTACCCGGCAACGTTCTATCTTCACATGGGCAAGCCATGCTATTGTTGACGCTGAAGTGCTTAACTTCTGTGTTCGGGATGGGAACAGGTGGGACCACTTCGCCATCATCACCGGATGAGAGCGTTCGCTCAAAACTAAATAACAGAAGGGGAATCATATTCTTTCTTGCGTAGGGTTTTGTGATTAAAACCTCGACCTATTAGTATCAGTCAACTGCACATGTC
>JAGXSD010000001.1 GCA_018333955.1 Erysipelotrichia bacterium | reverse complement strand
AAGAGAACAACTTAGTACGTTCTATGTCGAAAAAAGGATGTACGGGCGATAATGCGGCTTGTGAAGGAGTGTTTGGACGTATAAAGAATGAATGTTTTTACCATAAAGACTTTAGAAACATGGACACCGCTGATTTTATCAACTATCTTAATGACTATTTGAACTGGTATAATGAAGACAGAATCAAGCAGAAATTTGGGTGCAGCATTAATGAAAACCGAAGAAAGTTAGGTTATTAGTGTCCAAGTTTTTGTCCGCATCCCCCTCTCCTATTGAATCAAACGTTTTACTAAATTTTACAGTTATTTATCAAAATAAACATATATATTTAATTAATTATGTGATTTTTGATAAGAATTCGATATGTTTTTAATGATTATTGAAATATGTCGTGTTTTGAGTTACTAATAACTGTTATAGAAAGATAAGAAAATTTCCATTGTGTGAAAATATTCCTACTTCTACACTCATTCGTATGATTTTTGATAAATATATACCAAAATTGATAGTTTTTTCGTTTACATATATATGATATTAAGATTAAAAGTAATATAATAACTTTAACATAGACTGTTTGGTGTTAACATGCGAAAACTAAGCAAAGGTGGAATGACTCTAATTGAGGTAGTGGTGGCTATTGCAATCTTTGGAATCGTAATGGTCACAATTTTTCCTGCGGTTTTAGTGTTGAATTTAATGAACACTTATTCGTATGAAAAACTTGATACTGCTTTTATTGCCCAAGAGGAAATGGAAGCTATTGTATCATTAAGTCGAAATGAATCATTTAATAATGTGAGAGATTTTATCATAAATACTAGGGGATACACTCTAACTTTTTCAGACCCTCATTACATTTTCACAAGGAATGAGTCTAATTACACAATAACGATTACAATGACACAAATTGATAATTCAAGACTATATAATTTGTTTATCTTAGTTACAAGTTCTACTACCAGTAGTACTGTGGATATTGCAGGTAATCGAACTCAGCTTGAGACGATTATTTCGTTGAATTGAGGTTTTTATGATTTCATTAAAAAACAAAAACGGCATGACTGTCATTGAAGTTTTAGTGACAATATTAATAGCAGCGATTATTTTTGGAATGGTAGCTAGTATTGTTGGGTTTTTCTCTCGATTCTATAGTGATGAGAGCCAACATGTGAATAGACAAGAAAATATGAGAATTTTAATGCTTCAAATAGAGCGTGATATTCGCACATCAGATCAAGAAGTTAATCTTGCGAGTGCACCATGTTACCTTATTGGATTAGGGGATGGTTCAACAACATCGCATAATTATTGCTTTAATTCTGCAACTGGAATTGTGACTCGTGATGGTGTCGTATTGGCACGAAATGTCAGTGTATTTACTTTAGCATTATCAAGTGGAGGTGCTTTAAATATTGATATAAGAATGGTTCCGGACTCTCGAGGTAAACAATTAGAGGCTATTTACACAATTTATCTTAGACAAGCAGGATCCTAAAAGGAGGTAGTATGAAACATCGTTCCGTTAATATATTCAAAGAAAAGAGTGGTATTGCCATCATGACAGTGATGCTCTTTTTCATGGTGATCACCATATTAGTGGGGGCTCTTTCATTTACTTCAATGGGTAACGTTAGAGTGGCAGGGGCGAACTCTCAAAGTATGGCTGCTTTCTATGCCGCTGAAGCAGGTACCAATAGAGTAATCGGTGACATAGAAACATTACGAAGTAATACCACGCTAACATTAGCTGAATTTAGAGCGGCGATGGACAACCTTCTTGCAAGTCATCATGGTTCTAGTTTTACATTATCAAATAATGATGGAGTACCTGTCATTGTGAATGTAAATATATCGCCGAACACTCATGATGCTGTAAATCAACGATATGTTTTTACAGTTGTATCGACAGGGCAAATAGGAACTCAATCCAGAACATTAAATACACAAATTGAAGTTGAGTATGGTCGATTTGATGATCAAATCAATAACTTTAGATTAAGACATGCTGTATTAGTAAGAAATAGCTTAACGACAGGGAATGGATCAATTTTACCATCAACCTCATCTTTAACGACTCGTGTAGCAACAATCTCATCATCGTCAAACATGCTTAATTTAGATAGTGGTTTGACTTTTACTAATGGTGAAATTGAATTGACTGCGGCAGGGAGAGCAAATGTAAATAGTGTGATTCCGTTAGCTACTTGGAGATCGCGAGTCAATAATACAATTCTCATTACTGAGCAACGAGATGCAGTAGATCCTGAAATTCGAGTTAATTTTCCAGAGATTAATTTCACGCCAATTCGAACAACTAAAGATTCAATTATTTCAAGTGGTAACTTCATACAGGCTAATAGTATGGCGGATATTGTGAAAACCATCAATGGTGTTCAAACAATTATTGGTGGAAATTATCGAATTAATCAATTGAACTTTTCAGGTTTAAGTGGTGAAATCGTCATCAATTCAAACGTCTTTATTATTGCGAATCAAATAACATTCGGTTCAGTCTCTTTCACTGGCAATCGAATGCTTACAATTTATGTTAATCCAAGTACAGCTTTACAAAGAAATTTTTCTGCTTGGGCTAATGGAACTGTGTTTGGTCGAGTATTAAACCCTGAGTTGTTAGCGATTTATGTGGACACAGTGATTAATACTCCACAAGCCTATGACGTTACTTTTCCCAATAACTCACGAACTTCGGGATATTTTATGTTCAATAATGCGAATGTGGAGTTTAGTAATAATGCTAAATTATTTGGTAGTGTATTTACTGGTGCAGTTAATCGCCCAGGTCAAAATGCAAATAGCATTATCTATGCTGTTAATTTAATTAATAACTCTAATTTAACCCTTGATAATCAAAGATCACTTATTGTCGCACCAAATGGAACTGTATTCATGATGAATAACTCAGGCTTACGTGGAGCAATCATTGCGAATAATGCAATATTGAGTAATCAAAGTACATTAACATTTGACCCAGATTTCCCTCAAAGAATACCTTTTGAAGTAACATCACCAATTATGTTAGCTCCGGCAGACAATTTTGGAATTAATAGACTAACTATTCACCGAACCACAGAGAATTAGGGGGAAATATATAGATGAAGAGCTTTCAAGTCAAGGCTATAGATGCGCGTGGCAAAAATGTAAATGAAGTAATCTTTGCAGAGAGTGTTGATGAAATGCTTCAAACGATTAAAAGCAAATCATTATTCTTAGTTGATTATTATGAAACGAAATCTGCAACAAAATCAATCTCAAAATTACCGGTAAAAAGTCTCGTGATTTTTTGTCGGCAATTAGGAACCATGATTGGAGCAGGTATTCCAATTATGCAATCATTAAGCATGCTACTTGAAAAGGCAGATTCTCCAAAATCAAAACGAATATATCGAAATGTTTTTGAAGAGGTCCAAAAAGGGAACTCTCTTTCTGCTGCCATGCAAATACAAGAAGGTGTATTCCCTGAATTGCTCAATAATATGATTATGGCTGGTGAATTAAGTGGAACACTAGATTTGAGTTTAAATCGAATGGCCGCTCACTTTGAAAAAGAAGCCAAGTTACGAAATAAAATCAGAAGTGCAAGCATTTATCCATCTGTGCTTGGTGTTTTCTCTGTCGCAGTGGTATTAGCACTTGTAACTTTTGTTTTACCTAGTATTACATCCATGTTTCCAGCTGAACGTATGCCTTGGACCACCACAATCATCCTTGGATTTAGTGACTTCTTACTTAGTAACTGGATAGTACTAGTGATTGGTTTTGTATTTTTGATTATTACCATTAATTTACTGCTTAAGATTAGAGATATTCGTGTTCAATGGGATAAATTCAAATTGTTTATGCCAATTATTGGAAAACTTAATCAAACCATTTATTCCGCTCGTGCTGCACGATCCTTGTCCTCACTGTATTCAAGTGGGGTCCAAGTATTAGATATGCTTGAAACTACAGGACGTGTTTTGGGAAATGTATATTTAGAAGACATGTTTATGGAAATCATTGATAAAGTAAGTCGTGGTGAGCTTATTTCTAAATCGATTGCGGAAACAGGTTCATTTGACCCAATGCTTTCATCAATGATTTATGTGGGAGAAGAAACTGGAGCAATTGGAGATATTCTTGATTCTACCGCTGATTATTTCGATAATGAAGCAGATAGTGCCCTACAAAGAATGATCTCACTTATTGAACCCATGATGATTATTGTATTAGGATTTGTGGTTGGATTCATTGTTTTATCCATTATTCAACCAATCTTTCAAATGTATGAGATTTATCAATAAGGCACTAAGGGGGTATAACCATGAGTTTAGCCATTGAAATAAAGAACAATGAGATCATTTTAGTTGATGCTAAAGTGAATAAATCAAAGGTTCAGGTGAGGACTGCTTTATCATTTGAGTTTTCAGAAGGATTGATTAACCAAAATGGCATTGTTGATACAGACAACTTTGCTCTCATCCTTTCACAACAATTAAGTCAGTTTGATAAGAAAGAGAAAAGTTGCAATGTATGCATTAACAACAGCTCGATTATTTATCGTGAAATATTTGTACCAAAAGTTGATGAAAAGCGACTTCCTTTCTTAGTGCGATCAGAAATGATGAGTGCACTGCATTTAACTCCAGATTACTTAATGGACTATATCCCTCTTGAAGAAGTAGTCAAAGAAGGAAATAGAATGTATCGAGTATTAGCTGTTGCGATTTTAGAAAGCGCTATTGCATCGTACATCAGTGCATTTAAGAAGGCAAATCTGAAGATAAACACACTTGATACGGCGACGAATGCAATTATTAAATTAGTCGACACATTTGGGATTTCGGAGGTCGAACATCAATTCATTGTTGCCGATGTCCAAAAGGGACAGTTAAAACTCTATCTTTTTGATGAAGGAGTGTATGTTTTAGCTCGAAACACGAGATTAAGCTCTTCATTATTAGAAGATACTGAAAGTGCGGTAGAAGAAGTTGTTGAAAGTATTAGTAAGATGAATCAATATACTTTTACTCGTAATGATAAAGGCATTCAGCAAATCATCTATGTTGGTATGGATGAGATCTTAGGGGATGTTAAGGAACGTGTTGAACAAATTCTTAATATTCCAGGAAAAATTCTGAGTGAAAGTGTAAAAAAAGAAGGGTTAACTGATTTTGAGAATAAACATGTCAACGCCATTGGCGTATTGTTAAGGAAGTGATCATATGAAAAAACAAGACATGAATTTACTCGAAAGTTATCAAAAACTAAATAAACTTCGAGAGAATAAAGGTGCTACTGGTCGTATTTATATTATGATTTTCATTGGCACATTACTAATTGCATCAGCTTATTACTTCACTTTGTTTATTCAAAACAATACTTTAAAACAGAACATTAAGGATATTGAAAACTATCTTGCAAGTCCTCAAGTGGTTGATCGTAGTGTAGAGGCTGAAAGACTTAATGCGGATATCAAAAAATTGGAAGATATCCTTAAAGAAGTTCAAAATGCTCAGAACATTTTTGATTTACAACCAAAGTTTAGTTCGCAAACAATGAATTTACTTCTTGCAGAGCGTCCAGGTACAGTTAGATTTAATGCAGTGTCTTTCACAGGGGATGCCATTACTTTGGATATTTCAGGCACACGTGTTTATTCCGTTTCTGATTATGTCATGCGATTACGTCGCCTGGATGTATTCCAAGAAGTCCAATATAGTGGTTATGATTTAGTTGAGGGAGTTTATAACTCAAATGTTGTGATAATACTGAAGGGGGGTAAGTAAGATGACATCACTTTCTAAGCGTGAAGTATTCTTATTATTCTTGATGGCTGTCATTGTTTCAGCAAGTTTATTTATTGCATTTTTAATCAATCCAATGAATGCAGAGATTGCCGCTAATCGTGACAAATTAGGGGCCTTAGAATTTCAAAAAACCCAAACAGAAATTAACCTTAGTATTATTCCTTCGTTAAGAACACGTAAAGATGTCAGAATTTCTGAAACTGAAAGTGCTCTTGGAGCAATCGCCAATCCAATCCATGCTTCTGAGTTTGAGCGATGGATTCTTCCAGTAATGTCTAAATATGGTGCAAAAGTCACCACTGTAAACTTATCAGAAACAAAAGTAGCAACTCCAGAGCTTTTATACACTCAGGTCACTCCTGCAGTTTATCGTTTATTAGAACTTATTCGCGACTATAATCAAATTAGTGTAGTTGCACCTCAACCACTACCTACATCAACAACTCAACTTCTATTTGCTGAATATACCTATATGTTTTCAGTGGGATATGAGAGCTTTATGGAAATTGTGGACGCTGTAAAAGAATGGGAAACCAGTTATTTCGTGAGTGATGCGGTCTATAATTTTAGTGAAAAAGAAGGTAGTATTACTATCCGAGTTTATGGTGTGCATAAACTTACAGAACAAGAACTATTAGACATATACAAAGGGGATTTGGGAACACATCCAAACGATGTTACAGGACCAAAAGGTTCATCAGATCCTAAATAGGTTCAAATACCAATTAAATATTTCTAGACCATATAAGTAGGAAGTAAATATTCCGACACATAAATATGGTCCAAATGCGATGAGTGATTTCATTTGAGTTTGTTTGGTCACGAGTAAATAGATGGCCATACTACCTCCAAGTATTGCACCAATAAAGAATGCAATTAAGGTTGCTTGATATCCCAAAAGTAGTCCACTCACAGCCATAAGTTTTATATCTCCACCCCCAATTCCATTTGTGATAATCGCAATTATGTAAAGGGGTACACTAATAACAAAAAAGCCGATAATATGATCAGTTAGTGGTAAAGGAGATAACCCAATCATTGAGATTAGTGCTAATAATAAAATCATAATATTAAATCGATCATAGATTTCCATGGTATCAAAATCAATCATGGCTACAATAATGCATAGTGAAGCTAAAATCATTGCGACTAAAGTAGAATAGGATAATCCAAATCGCAAATATGACAGCATAAAGGTTAAACCCGTAATAAACTCAATGAGTGGATAACGAAATGAAATGGGTGTATGACAATGAGCACATTTTCCTCTTAAGAAAATAAAACTCACAATAGGAATTAATTCTAGGGGCATAATTCGATGTTTACATTGAGGACAAAATGAGGTTCCCTTAGAAATCGATAATTTCCTAGGTAATCGATAGATAACTACATTGTAGAATGATCCAAATATCGCTCCAAAAGCAAACGCAACCATATTCAACACAATTTCCATAGGTTTACCTCTTTGAATACCATTATACAAAAAGTTTAAACGGAATCAAACATAAGGAGGGTCTGTTTATGATTTCCATCCCACTCGGGCAATTATTACTAGAAGAGAATCTCATTACTCAAGTTCAACTCGATGAAGCTTTATCACGACAAAAAGTCATGAAAAAGCGATTAGGTGAGGTCATTATCGATCTTGGCTACGTGAGTGAAAAGGATATTTTACAAGCCTTAGCTAAGCGACTTAAAGTTGATTTCGTTGAAAATCCAATGCTCATGATTGACTTTGATGTTGTTCGTTTGGTTCCAGAATCTTTCGCAAGAAAGCATGAAATTTTCCCTCTTTACTTGCGTTTAGGTACCTTAACTATCGCCACTAATGATCCTCTTGATTTCGCATGTTTAGAAGATTTAAGCATGATTACAGGATTAGAAGTCAAGACTGTTATTTCATCTCGTCAAGATGTCATTCGCGCAATTGATCGTGCTTACCGTCGTAGTAATACTGATGATCTCATGGAAGATATTCGTCTAGATGGGTTAAGCACTTCTGAGATTGAAGCCCTCGACTTAGATGATGTCAGTATGGCTGAGCGGGTTGAATCTGCGCCAGTGGTAAAACTTGTTAATAGTATTATCATGGAAGCTTATCAACAAAATGCAAGTGATATTCACATCGAACCTGAAGAAACATTTACTCGTGTAAGATTTAGAATTGATGGTGATTTGCAGTTGTATTCTCAGTTCACTCATGAAGTACATCAACTCATTACCACACGTATTAAGATTATCAGTGGCATGAATATTGCGGAAAAACGAATTCCACAAGACGGTGGATTACGTTATCGTCATGAAAATGCGCGCTTTGACTTACGTATTTCAACAATCCCTACAGCACATGGTGAGAAAGTTGTTATGCGTCTACTTGGTGCAGATCGAAGTATTAGTTATGATTTACACAGTTTAGGACTTTCAAACTACACCATTGGAATGATTGAAAAAGCCTTACGCTTACCTCATGGTATCTTACTTGTCACTGGTCCTACGGGTAGTGGTAAAACCACCACACTTTATTCCATGTTGGCAAAACTTAATGATCCTACTAAAGCCATTGTAACCATTGAGGATCCAATTGAGCGTAAATTTGAATCGATTACTCAAGTTCAAGTTAATACTCGTGCTGGACTAACCTTTGCGAATGGACTTCGCTCAATCTTACGTCAAGACCCTGACACCATCATGGTAGGGGAGATTCGTGATACCGAAACGGCTGAGATTGCGATTCGTGCTGCGATTACAGGTCACTTTGTTTTATCAACCATCCATACCAACGATGCACTTTCTACAGTTGTACGCTTAACCGATATGGGGATTGAACCATATTTAGTAGCTTCATCAGTAAAATGTGTCATTGCACAGCGATTGGTGAAGAAGATTTGTACTCATTGTAAGATTCAAGTTGAGGTTGAAAGTGCTGATAATCTACTTCTTGGTACAAACTTATCTCATGCCCATGTTGGTAAAGGATGTAAGTTCTGTAACAATACAGGTTATTCAGGACGAACTGCGGTATTTGAAACAATTCTAATCGACTCGGCATTAGAACAACTCATTTCTCATAATGCGAGTATGGATGCCCTCAAGAATTATGCCAAAGAGAAAAAGATGAGAATGTTGGCTGATGAAGTCATTGATTTAATTAAGGAAGGAGTTACAAGTGTAGAAGAAGGAGTGAATATTCTGTATTCTACTGAGTAAGGAACCCAACAATGTTAGAAGAAATTTTACAATATGCATTTGAGAACGATTGCTCCGATATCCATCTTGTGGCAAAAATGCCACCAATTGTTAGAAAATTAGGGCAGTTAGTACGACTTGATTACCCTGAACTAAATTCTCAAGTGGTTTTTGGTTGGATCAATGGCATGCTAAATCATGAACAACAAAAGTTATACCAAGAAGGTCATGATATAGATACAGCCTATATGGACTCTAATAAAAATCGATATCGTTTAAACATCTTTAGGGCTCAAGGGCAGCCTGCGATTGCAATGCGTTTGTTACGCAATAAAATCCCAACAATCGATCAACTAGGGCTGCCACAAATACTAAAAACACTTGCGGATGAACCAAGAGGTATGATTTTGGTCACTGGTCCTACAGGGAGCGGAAAATCCACCACCTTAGCGGCCATGATTGATTATATTAATGAGCGTAAGGCAAAGCATATTCTAACGTTAGAAGATCCGATAGAATATATCCATGCTCCAAAGAAATCACTCATTAATCAAAGAGAAATTCATAAAGATGCTCATAGTTTTGAAAAAGCTTTAAGATCGGCACTTCGTGAAGATCCTGATGTCATCCTAGTAGGAGAGATGCGTGACTTTGAAACCATATCTTTAGCACTAACGGCTGCAGAAACAGGGCATTTGGTCTTTTCAACCCTCCATACCACGGGTGCAGCAAGCACCATCGATCGTATCATTGACGTTTTCCCACCCCATCAACAAGCTCAGATTAGAACTCAATTAGCTTCTGTGTTAAAAGGAGTTGTCTCTCAAGCCTTAATCCCACGTATTGATGAACCAAGACGTGTTGCAGTGCATGAAATTATGATCATGACGGATGCGATTGGAAACCTCATCCGTGAGAACAAAATTGTGCAAATTAATTCAAGTATTCAAACCGGATCACGTATTGGTATGCAATCATTAGAAGCTTGCTTAGCAAGTTATATTAAAGAAGGTGCTATTAGTGTTGATACTGCGTTAGAAATTTGTAGCAACAAAGAGTTCCTAAAACGCTTAATCTAATTCAATAATCACATAATTGATACTATATTCACATACTTATATCAAAATATATTGACAATCATAGAATAAAGATGTTAAATAAAACTAACAAAAGGAGACATACATCATGTTCAAAAAGATTAAGAATCGTAAAGGTTTTACCCTCATTGAATTAATCGTCGTCATCGCTATCTTAGCGGTATTAGCAGCTATTATTATTCCTACAGTTTCATCAAATATTGCTCGTGCAAACGAAGCTAGAGATTTAGCGAATACTCGCTCAGCTTATGCAGCATACGTTGTAGAATTACTAGTTTCAGAGACTGCACCAGCTGCACCTACTATTCCTGATGGAACTGGAACTTGTTCAGTAACAGCAGCTAATGGAGTTGTTTCAGCATTTAGTTGTGTAGCACCTACAGGCACTTATGGATTAGATGCAACAACAGGTGAAATTAAGAAACTACCATAATTATATCTTGATATTAACCAATGCCTAACCGCATTGGTTTTTTTATTGTCATCTTTCCGACAATTCCCAACATAATTATATAAATGAATGATATTTCTTGAATTTGTTTGATGATAGAAGTATCATATTTTTACGGAGAAAACATTATGCGACTACTATCAGAGAAACATGATATAGAGTACTGGCAATATAGTAAACAAGCTAACATTGTCTACCTTAGCACCTTGGCATCTTATATCTTTATTCTTCCTCTTTTTTATATTGTAGGAAATATGATGATCTTCTATATCAATTTCTACACTATGTTTATTACGCTGTTTGTGCTCTACTTAAATAGAAAACAACGCTATGGTTTCGCTTCATTTATCTTCATCACCATGGTCACTATTGTAACGGCTGCTGAAACCATTGCCTTTGGACTCATAAGCGGATTTCAATTATTTCACCTCAATATGTCCATCTTAATCATTTACACCAACTGGTCCACAAAGCATCGTTTCATTGGTGTGGTTATACAGGCATTAATCATGATGGCCACCTACTTCTACTTACAAGTCTACCCACCTCTCACTGAGATTGAACCCATCTTTCTTAATATCTTCTTCGTCATGAATGTCCTCCTCAATGTCACTGCTGTAGCACATTCAGCATACTACTACGAAAATATCGCTAAAAGGAATCGATCTAAACTTGAAGAAATAGCCCAACAAGATCCACTCACTGGACTTCCTAATCGCTTAAGTCTTAATCAATACTTAGAGAAGCCTTTAGACCAAGACTATAAAGGTCTTGGAGTCATGATGATTGATATTGATCACTTTAAAAAAATTAATGATACCTATGGTCACTTAGTCGGGGATGAAGTGTTAATCAAAGTCGCGCAACTTCTGAAACAAAGTATTCGTGGAGAAGATTTAGTCGTAAGATATGGAGGAGAAGAATTCCTCATTATTATGGAAATGGAAAGAGCACGCTTCTTTAGAGAAAAAGCTGCTAAAATCTTAGAACTTATCCAAAATACACCAATCGAAACAAAAACAAAAACCTTTAATATCTCAGTAAGTATTGGTGCATTCTATAATTGCTGCAACGTGGAGATGGGACTTGAAGAAAGTATTCGCAATGCAGATGATTTACTCTATAAAGCCAAAGAACAAGGACGAAATCGTGTCGTCAATAGTGAAGCTATCGCAAGATAGCTTTTCTGTTATCAGAAAAACATGATAAAATACTCATAAATTCAATCATCATTACATGTAATTATCATAACTATGTGTTATAATTCATGTAATAAGAAAGGAAACCTGATGCAATCCAATTTACCTCTTTGGGAAGAATTACCAAAACTAGAACTTTATGCTGATCAAGTGTTATCACTTATTAATCCTTTGTGTGAGATTTACCATGTTAAACCACTTACGAAGGCAATGATAAACAATTACGTAAAGTTAGGACTAATCCCACCTCCCAAGAAAAAACGTTACCAAAGACTTCATATTGCTTATCTTTTTGTGATTGCATTTCTTAAAGAAGGATTTGATATCTCTTTGATCAAAGAAGGCATTCTTAAAGAAACAAAGCGTCTTGGATTAAAAGAAGCATACAATGCATTTATTGATGCTTTAGTGCATGCACTCAATACTCCACAAGAAAGTGAACTAGTTCATGAAGGGCTAAGTCCTATCATGTTTCATGCCACTCAGTGTATTGCTCATCAAAAACGTGCACAACAATGGATTACATCTCAAAATTAAAATGATTGAAAAAATTGCTATTTTGACCGACTCTGGTAGTGATGTCCCTGCATCGATGATGCAAACTCATCCTATCTTCATTCTTCCACTTCAAGTGAATTATAAAGCTCGTAGTTATCGTGATGGTGTGGACATTGATTCGAAGACTGTCTTAGAAAACCTCAAAACTGAAGTTCCTACCACTTCACTTCCTTTTGGAGAAGACCTAACTCACATTATCTCTACGATTAAAGCACAAGGATTCACACGTATTGTCGCAATCATCCTTTCTTCTGGATTATCAGGAACCTTCAATATGGTGAAACTCCATGCACAGGAATCTGAAATTCCAATGGACGTCTTTAATACGAAAAATATAGGTATTGGTAGTGGCCTTACTGCGATTAGAGCAGCTCAGTGGGTTAAAGAAGGATTAAGCTTTGAAGAGCTCAAGCCTAAGATTGAAGCGTCTATTCACCATACAAAAGTCTATTTTGTCTTATCAACGTTAGAGTATCTTATAAAAGGTGGACGCATTGGTAAAGTCAGTGGTTTCTTAGGCACAGCCTTAGAACTTAAACCACTTATTACCTGTGATGATCAAGGAATATATACAACGGTGGCCAAAGTGCGGGGACGTCAAAAATCGATAAAAGCTCTCCAAGAAAAAGTTGAATCATTTTATTTAAAAGATAAACAATACTTAATCGGTATTGCGCATGCGAATGCACCTCTTGAGGCTCAAGAACTAAAAGAAAAACTAATGGAAGTGTATGGTGATCAAGCCACTTACTTCTTCTCAGAAATATCACCTGCACTAGGGGTTCATACAGGACCTGGTCTACTTGGTGTAGGGATATCATCTTTATAAACAAAAACGAGTCTTTCGATTGAAAGACTCATTTTTTTATACATCTAATTTTAGATCTAATGGTTTTATCTTGCCTTTGATAACCAAGAACTTATAGAAAACAAAGGTAAGCACTGCAGGTAAGATAAAGTGAAGTAGCCCTACACTAAGTAGTACATCTTGACTCCATCCCATCGTATTTAAGGTAGTAATTTGACCCACCAGTCCACTTGTGCCCATCCCTGATCCTGCCGCAATATTACTCATTGAGAATACTAAAGTGGAGAGTGGACCTAAAATGATGGAAGTAAGAATGGGGGGTACTAGAATCCAAGGATTCTTCACAATGTTTGATATATGCAGCATACTTGTTCCAAGACCTACTGAGATAAAACTTGAAGGTTTATTATCCTTTAATCCCATGATCGCAAAACCAATCATGTGTGCAGCACAACCTACAGTCGCGGCACCTGCTGCTAAGCCACTTAGATTAAGCATGATTCCTAATGCTGCGGAAGAGATGGGTGCAGTAAGCACAAACCCCATAATCATCGACACAATCATGCCCATAAAGAATGGTTGATAGGTGGTCGCTTCAATAATGATTGCACCAAGTGAAGTCATCAGTTGGGCAATCAATGGGGAAATTGATAAGGCCACAAGTGAGCCCACAAGCAGTGTGATAAAAGGAGTCACTAGAATATCAAGTTGAGTTTCTTTAGAAACAAGCTTTCCAAATTCAGTGGCAATTAAAGCGGCAGCGAATGACCCGGCTGGGCCCCCTAAAGTTGCTCCCATCATCCCAGTGACCGCACTGGAAAATAAGACAAGTGGAAGCGCTTGAAGCCGATGGGCCACCGCAACTCCAATTCCAGCTCCCATCAGTCCCATGGCAGTTTGACCTAAAGTGGAGAGATGAGAACTAATGATATTTGTGCCAAACCAAATACTGGATTGATCGCCTAATGTACGAACAATAAGTCCAATGATGAGCGTTGAAAATAAACCAAGGGCCATGGCACTTAGTGCATCGATGAAGTAGATTTTTAATGATAATGAAACATTCTTTTTCTTTAGGAAATTTGCCATATGTGACCTCATTTCACAAACAAAAGCGTATCGCATAATGGGATGAGTGTCAAGCCATGTGGTGGTCTGAGCAACAGCCAAAGTCTAAATTACATAAAATTTGTGATATGTTACCATGATTAAGGTTAACTATATGATAAAATTAAGACTAGAATCACTTTTAGAAAGAATTACTATGAGTATTACACAACTACTAAAACAAAATCGCAAGCAATTTATTTTTTACATGATTGGAGCATTCCTAACCACATTAAGTGGGTTGTTTTCAACACTAGCTCTCTCCAATGCGTTTGGAATTATTGAAGAAGCCACATGGATTGGTATACGAACTCGTATTCTTTGGGTCGTGTTTTTTGCCTTTACACCCATTGGAGTTCAAATGATTTCACGCTTCTTACGGATTGGCTTTATGAGAGACATCCTCATTCAAGTGAGAACTCTTGCCTATCAAAAGATAATGAGTCATACCTATGAGAGTTATCGTAAAACTCCTAAGGAACATTTCATGTCGATGTTAGTGTCTGATATTAACTTGTTTGAAAAAGATTTCTTCTTATCGCTTCTAAACATCATCTTTAGTTTTGGAAGCTTCTTCTTAGGAATCATTGTTTTATTATTCATTTCACCACTCATTGCTTTGTCGACCATTGGAGTGACCTTACTTCTTTATGGCATCACCAGTGTTTTCAAACCGATTGCACGCAAAAATAAAGAACTTACGCAAAATGCCAATGCGGGGTATAATACCTCACTATCCAATATCCTTCAAGGATTGGAAGTGATTAAGCTCTATCATGCGGAAGAATTCTTTAAACCACCTTTTGAATCCATCATTCGAATCTTAGAACAGATTAAGAAGAAAGCCTTTCAAATCGATGAGATTCAAGCGAATTTGAATCATTGGCTTGCGGGTTCTTATCAAATGGTGATCTATGTCTATGCTACTTACTTGTTTGTGCAAGATGAAATCACTTTGACAGCCCTTATTTTAGTCTTTAATCTTATTGGACAACTTGTATGGAGTATGATAAGTGGTTTTAATTTTATTAACCGTCTTCGTACTTCCGTTGATATATTTGATCGCATCACTCAAACCCAACCGCAGATCATTGGCACTTCTGAAATGAAGTTTGAAGAAGAACTGCAAGTGGTATCCTTAACCTTTAGTTATGAACTTAAGAAAGTGTTTGAACAACTTGAATTTACCATTAAACCTCATGAAAAGGTTCTTGTGATTGGTCCTTCAGGGTCTGGGAAAACAACGTTAGTGGGATGATTAGCCCAAAACTTATCATCGTATGGTGGAGAAGTTAATGTGGATATGGTTGAGCTTAAACAAATCCATCATGAAAGTTTTTTAGAAGCTGCAGGCTATATTCGTCAATCTCATTTCTTATTTAATGATTCAATTAAAAATAATATCATCCTAAATCAAACCTATGATCATGATAAGCTGATGAAAGTCTTAGAGGATGTGGATTTGCGTGAGTGGGTGGAAACCTTAGAGCTTAAAGAAAATCACATATTAGTGAATGATGGTTCAAATATCTCAGGTGGTCAACGTCAACGCGTCTCGATAGCACGTGAACTCTACCATGATTTCCCAATCATGTTTGTGGATGAGCCTTCCGCAAGTTTGGATGATGTCACATCACAAAAGATTTATGACACCTTATTAAAACTCAATAAAACCATGGTTTGTGTGACGCATCGTCATATTGAGTATTTAAGAACTCGATTTGATAAAGTTATTGAACTTGAACCTTTAGGAGGTGCATCATGAAGAAACTTCATTTAGGCCATCAAGGTTGGCTTGTTGTTAATGTATTGAACATGATCATCATGGTCGTTCTTAATGGAATCAATATTTACTTATTACGTTTTATTACAGATTATGGTTTAAACAAACAACTTGATTTGATGCTTGAAACAGCCCAGTGGATGATGGTGTTATTGCTTATTTCACTTGTGATGGATTTAATTGGCACCTACCTTAGATCTCAATACATTGAGAAAAGTTTACTTCTTATGAAGCGGCATTATGTTCATGAACTCTTAAAACAAGACATCACACAACTTCAAAAAGAAAAAGTCAACACATATCGCTCAAACCTAACCAATGATTTTGATCGCTTTCAAGATAAGTACTTACTCAATTTACTACAAATGATTCGTATGACACTGCAATTTTTAATGGCCGTAGTCCTTGTCGCCACGGTATCCGCATATTTAGTCATAGTAGCCTTTATCTTGCTTTTCCTCTTCTTGTTCATCACTTCCCACAATAGTAAACCAGTCCAAAAAAGTGAAGCTAAAAAATCCGCATCACTTCAAAAGTACACCACTTTTGTGGAAGAAACCTTACAAGGCTTTGATATTATTAAACAACATCAACTTGAAGCAACACGACTCAATCAATTTATGCATCATGCGACTTCAGTTCAAAAAGATAACTACATTGTGGATGTTAGAGAAACTCAGGTTGCAGCACTTAATCAATTCATTCAAAGTATCATTCTTTTTGGATTAGTGGTTACTGGGATATTATTTGCTCGATCAACAGAAGCAGGTTTAGGAAGTATCATTGTGGTCGCATCAAGCTTTGGTAATGTGATGTGGCCATTATCTCAATTCTCGCCAGTGCTCACACAAATGAAAGGGATTGTCAAAGTATTGGATGAGTTTGATGTTAATCTTAAAGTCCCAGTGCTACAAAGACATAACAGTGTCAATCATTTTGAGGTTTTAGCCTTTAATCAAACTGATTTAGGATATCCAGATGAAGAAAAATCTATTTTAAATGATGTGAGCTTAAGTATCAAGAAAGATGAGAAGGTACTCATTGTAGGTCGAAGTGGAGCAGGGAAATCAACGATTCTTAAAACCATAAGACAAAATATTCAACCTAAAGCCGGCGAAGTGACGCTTAATGATATCGACATCTTCTCATTAATTCCGATTGATTATTACTCACTCTTTACCACAGTAGACCAAATTGGCTTTATCTTCTCAGGAACGGTGAAAGATAATCTAACTTTATATCAAGATGTGAGTGATGAAGTATGTAATAAGGCCTTAAAACAAGTAGGATTAGGTCACTTAAAACTTGAAGAAGTGTTAGTTAATAACGGAGCTAATGTCTCAGGAGGGCAACGCGCAAGACTGATGTTAGCGCGTGCGCTATGTCTTGAAACTACTGTCATACTATGTGATGAAATCTTTGCTTCACTAGAACTTGATATTGCAAGAAGTATTGAACAAGACTTACTTTCATTACCTAAAACCATCATTAATGTCAGCCATATCATCTTTAAAGAACACTTACATCTTTATGACAAAATCTATGTGGTTGAAGATGGAAATCTACGTCAAATGACTTCACTTGAGGAAGTATGGAATCGAATGATTTTATCGCACTAGCAAATAAAGACGCATACGCGTCTTTTGTGATGAATAAAAGCGCAAACACCATGCGCTTTTATCTTAAGGAGAGAGAATGAAATTGTGTTAGTAAGTCTTGAGGTTGAAGGGCTTTTTTCTCATCACCTTTCACATCGAGTACGATGTTCCCTTCATGAAGCATGATGCATCGATGACCATAATCAAGAGCATCTTTAATTTGGTGTGTGATCATAATCGTGGTCATACTAAAGTTTTCAATAAGTTGTTGAGTAAGTTTCATGATATGTTGACTCGTCTTAGGATCAAGAGCAGCAGTATGCTCATCTAAGAGTAATAACTTAGGTTTAGAACATACGGCCATGAGTAAACTCAGTGCTTGACGCTGTCCTCCTGAAAGATGAGACACTTTCACATGAAGTTTATCTTCAAGTCCAAGCTCAAGTATTGAGACATACTTTTGGATATCTTCTTTCAAGAAGACGTCAACTCCATGACTCAAATTAAACGGTTTCCCTTTATTGAGTGCTAAACTCATATTTTGAAGAATGGTGAGTGAAGGAGATGTACCTAAAGCAGGATCTTGAAATACTCGTGACATCATTTGACGACGTTTGAAAGAGGGGAGTGATGTCATGTTTTGATCAAAAAACACGATCTGCCCTGTATCAACCATCATTTGACCATCAATGAGATTGAGTAGAGTGGATTTCCCACTTCCATTACTACCTAAAATGACGACAAACTCTCCCTCTTCAATCTCAAGATTAAAGTTATCAAATAAGTTGATTTCATTATTTGAATTTGAGTTAAAGGACTTTTGAATGTTTCGCAGTTGTAACATGACTCTAGCTTCCTTTCATTGATTTAATCAAAGACTGGAACGATGTTGGTTTAATCATCAAGGCCACCACAAAGATGACGACACTCATGAGTCTTAGTGCACTAGGATGTAATCTTAATGCGAGGGCACTCGCAATACTAAAGCGATACAAGATAGAACCAAAGATAGCCATGGTGGTGATTTTTGCACCAGTAGAACCTAAGATGGAATCCCCTAAGACTATTGAGGCAAGAGCGACCACAAGCATGCCAAATCCCATTGAAAGATCATAGAAGCGTGTCATCATGACCACAAGGGCACCACTCAGTGCAATTATGCCATTGGATAACGATAAACCTAAGGATTGATATGTCCCTAAGTTTTCACCAAGGCTACTTACGAGTTCTGGATTATCTCCAGCCACCGTTAACATCATGCCTTTTTTGGTGGTTAGAAACCAATCGATTAGGAATTTAAGTATAAGTGCAATCACAAGGAGTAAACCCAAGTGATAGAAACGGGTTTGTTCAACACGCATCCAAGAAGGACGGGTAAACAATGTATTGATTTGAAATAATGGAAGATTTGAGCGGTTTTGAGCAATCATTAAGTTTATGGTATATAAACCACTCATCGTTAAGATTCCACTCAATAATGGTTGAATATGAAGTGATCGTTGAAACCAAGATGTGAGTAGGCCTGCCATCCAACCGGCAAACCATGAAATACACAACACTAGAGGAAGAGGGACTTCTAAAGTTAGCGCTATCGCGCCTACGACTGCGCCAAGCGGAAAACTTCCTTCAACAGTTAAATCAGCACTCTTTAAGACTTTGAATGTTAAAGAGACTCCCATGGCTAAGACACTGTAGAGTAAACCTTGAATGAAAATATCGAGAATAAAATTCATCTTACTGACCTAAGCGATCACGTAGACTTTGTGGGATAGTGATATTTAGTGCATCAGCCATGTCTTGGTTAATGAATAGACGGGTGTTGGTGGGTTTACCAATTGGGATATCAGTAGGTAGTGTTCCATTGATGAGGATATCGATCACCATTGCGCCAGCTTGTTCGCCTAATGCAACGAAGTCTACTCCATCCACCGCCACAAGGCCTAGGTTAAGTAAGTTTGGATCAGATCCGAACACAGGTTTATTCGCTTGTTTTGCGAGTTCAACGATTTGTGCAGTGGCACTTGCGACAAGATTATCAGTTACATTAAATACAGCATCCACTTGAGGTAATAATTGTCCCATTGCAGCCGCCACTTCAGAGATGTTTGTGACTCCAATGACCACAGCATTCATGCCTAATAAAGGAGCTATTCGTTGCGCTTCTTCCACAAGTACTCGTCCATTGACTTCACCTAAGTTGAAGAGGAAACCAATATTTTGTGCATTAGGCAGCATTTCTTTGACTAATGCAAGTTGTGGCTCTAATGGAGCTGCATTAGTGACTCCCGTGACATTGTTACCACTAGATTCTAAACTTTGAACAACTCCAGCCCCCACGGGGCTTGTGACCGCATTAATGACCACAGGAATATTTGTGTCTGTTGTGGCATTAAAAGCAGCTTGTGCTGCAGGAGTCGCAATCGCATAAATAAGATCAACTCCTTCACTCACAAATTGTTGCGCAATGGTTAAAGCTATGGCAGGATCACCTTGCGCATTTTGGACCACGATAGTAAAGCGATCCAACATGTTTTCGTTTGTGAGATGATTAATTAGACCTTCAAGGGTTGCATCGAGAGCTGGATGTGACACAAACTGAATAACTCCAATAGTAAAGACGTCATCGTCTTGAGGAGTTGTGGTGGAAACACATGCACTAAGCATGGTGAGAGATATTGTAATAAGCGCTAAGGCTTGAATGATTTTTTTCATAGTTGTTCCTTTCATAGGGGATAAAATAAAAAAACACGCATCTACGCGTGGCCAATAAAAGAGAATTCTTGTGTATGGTGTCATCGTAGATATTTCCAACATAAAGTGGTCTATATCTACAATGTGATATAAACCTAGTTAATGATAATATCCGTAATAAGAAGACACGTGGAATGAAATTTGGTTTGTCATAGTCAACATATCCTTTCTTGATTCGTAGTGTAACAAATCATGAAAAAGAATGCAACATAAATAATCTTTTTCACATTTTTTCATAAAAAAGCTTCCTGGAATGGAAGCTATTGTATTGGAAGAATGGGTCGATTTGATTGAAAGTAATGATAGATACTATCTCGGGTATATGTTTCAATACGACTGTAATGAGATTTATTGGGATAAGTCAATACCACTTTCCAAGGCATTGGTACTGTAAACTTCATTTCTTTAATGCGATCTTTCACAATGTGATTTCTTATGGGACCAGGAAAGACTGTGATGAAATCGGAGTTAAGCGTGGATTCAAGTAAGAAATCCCATGAAGTGGACATAAGGGCAATCTTAGGAACAATATTTAAACTCTCAAATTTTCGCATCAGTTGATGATGGATCATGAAGGTGCTTGAAAATATCGCTAAGTTTTGATCTTTAAGGTCATGCCAATCCATGGTGTTTTTGATTTTTGCGAGGGTATGATCTTTAGATAAGAAACAACACACTTCCTCGACAAAAATCACTTCTTCTTTAAAGTGCATACTGTTTAAATCAGTGGGTTGTAAGATGACCGCAAAATCGATTTCTTGAAGTCTTAGCAAACGTTGTAACTCGAATGCACCTTCTTCAATAATATCGAATTGAATATCAGGATTACTAATCACTAACTTTGACAAGATATCAGTAAATAACACGGTTAATACTAGAGGTGGAATGCCGATACGAATCTTGCCTCGTGCCTTAGTCGAGTGTTCTCTGAGTTCCTTCATCATACGCTCATGATGATAAATCACATTAAGAGCATTGGTGTAAAAAGATTCACCTTGAGGGGTAAGTCCCGCAAGTCGACCTTGTTGACGGATAAATAAATCAATCTTTTCATCAGTCTCAAATTTCTTGATCACCTGAGTTAACGCAGGTTGAGAAACATGAAGTTTTTTTGCAGCTGATGAAATATTATAATCGGATTCGATGATCGCCACTAAGTATTTCAACTGATAAATATCCATAAAACCTCCATAAGCGACATGCTATGCTAATATCATAAACTATAAGATTAATTTATACAATGTATAAGTACTTAGTATTTTAATAACGCTTGAAATTGCGTTAAACTGTCGCTGTAAGCGCTTAAAGTATTTATTTCACAAATATTATAATCAAAACAAATAAAGGGAGGATATTATGAAAGAAGTGGTCATTGTATCGGCTGTTCGTACCGCGATTGGAACCTATGGAGGCGCACTTAAAGATGTGAGTGCTGTTGACTTAGGAGCTACAGTAGTGAAAGAAGCCATCGCTCAAGCGAAGATTTCTCCAGACATGGTTGAGGAAGTTATCTTTGGTAACGTACTTCAAGCAGGTTTAGGACAAAACGTCGCTCGCCAAGTGTCCATCAAAGCAGGTATCCCACAAGAAGTATCATCATACACCGTTAATAAAGTTTGTGGTTCAGGACTTAAGACGGTGGCTTTAGCTGCGAATGCGATTGCGTGTGGGGATGCAGACATTGTGGTAGCAGGTGGAACAGAAAACATGAGTTTATCAGCTTACGTTTTACCTTCAGCTCGTTGGGGAGCACGCATGGGTAATGCAACCTTAATTGACACCATGGTTCATGATGGATTAACTGATGCATTCAGTGGTGTCCACATGGGGATCACTGCCGAGAACATTGTGACTGAGTATGGATTTACTCGTGAACAACAAGATGCTTTCGCGGTTGAGAGTCAACATCGTGCAGTTAAAGCAATTGCGGATGGCAAATTTAAAGATGAAATTGTTCCCGTTGTCATTGCTTCTAAAAAAGGTGACATCGTGGTTGATACAGATGAATATCCAAAAGCTAATGCTTCCTTAGAAGGTTTAGCAAAACTTCGCCCAGCATTTAAAAAAGATGGTTCAGTCACTGCAGGTAATGCATCAGGCATTAATGATGGTGCTGCAGCATTAGTTATCATGAGTAAAGAAAAAGCAGTTTCCTTAGGATTAACTCCACTTGCGACTATTAAATCATATGCATCTGCCGGTGTAGATCCTCAAATCATGGGAACAGGCCCAATTCCTTCAACACGTAAAGCTCTTGCGAAAGCAGGACTTGAAGTTAAAGACTTAGGATTAGTTGAAGCTAACGAAGCTTTCGCTGCTCAATCTTTAAGTGTCGTGACATCACTTGAACTTGATCCATCCATTGTGAACGTCAATGGTGGTGCCATTGCCTTAGGACATCCTATTGGAGCAAGTGGAGCTCGAGTATTAGTTACATTACTACATGAAATGAAACGTCGTGATGATGTGAAATATGGTTTAGCAACACTTTGTATCGGTGGAGGTCAAGGTATCTCACTGATTGTTGGTAAAGAATAAGTCTTAAACAATTAAATAAAACAAAGGAGAACAACATGAGATTAGAAGGTAAAGTTGCTATCATAACTGGTGGCGCACGTGGATTAGGACAATCCATGGCTGAATTATTTGCAAGTGAAGGCGCAAAAGTTATTGCGGCTGACATGGGAGATTTAAACTACGAATGTGAAGGGGTTGAAGGATTCCAACTTAACGTGACTGACGTTGAAGGTTGCGAAAGATTATTCAACTATGCTAAAGAAAAATATGGACGTATTGATATCTTAGTTAACAATGCTGGGATTACACGTGATTCACTTACTCGTAAAATGAGTGATGATATGTGGAATCTAGTCATTGATGTCAACCTTAAAGGTGTATTCAACTTAACTCGCTTTGTAGGTCCATTCATGGCTGAACAAGGGACAGGATCAATCATTAACATTTCTTCAGTGGTTGGAGAATTTGGAAATATTGGACAAGCTAACTATGCAGCGACTAAAGCTGGTGTTATCGGTATGACAAAATCTTGGGCTAAAGAATTCGCAATGAAAGGTGCACAAGTACGTGTAAACTCCATTGCTCCAGGATATACCTTAACTGATATTCTTAAAACTGTTCCTCAAGATCTTCTTGATAAATTTGCGGCTCAAACCATGTTAAAACGTTTGGCACAACCAGAAGAAATTGCAAAAGCTGCGCTTTTCTTAGCATCTGATGATGCATCATACATCACCGGTCACAACCTAAGCGTGAATGGTGGAATGAGACTCTAATCTTAATCACTTAATTCACACAGGAGGAAACTATGGCAGTGAAATTTATGACTGCAGCTGAGGCTGTAAAATTAGTGACGTCAAACAGCACAATTGCTACCGGCGGATTCGTTGGTAATGCTGTTCCAGAAGAATTGGAAATCGCAATTGAAAACCGTTTTGTTGAGACAGGTGAACCAAGAAACTTAACACTTGTTTACGCAGCGGGTCAAGGTGATGGTAAGACTCGTGGACTTAATCACTTCGGTCACGAAGGATTACTAAAACGTGTTATTGGTGGTCACTGGGGTCTTGTTCCTAAAGTACAAAAACTTGCTTTAGATAACAAAATTGAAGCGTACAACTTCCCACAAGGATGTATCTCTCATTTATTTAGAGATATCGCTGCTAACAAACCAGGTACAATTACTCGCGTTGGTTTAAAAACTTTCGTAGATCCACGTCTACAAGGTGGAAAACTTAATGAAGTTACCAAAGAAGATATGGTTGAACTCATTGAACTACGTGGTAAAGAATACCTAATGTATAAAACTTTCCCAATTGACTTTGCTTTCATTCGTGGTACTTATGCGGATGAAAACGGAAACGTCACTATGGAAAAAGAAGCTGGATCACTTGAAGTATTATCGATTGCGCAAGCATGTAAGAACTCTGGTGGTAAAGTGATCGTTCAAGTAGAGAAAGTCGTTAAGGCTGGAACACTTGATCCTAAACTAGTTAAAGTTCCTGGAATTTATGTAGATACTATCGTTCAAGTAGCTGACATGAAGAATCATATGCAAACATTTGCAGAAGATTACAATGCTGCTTATACCGGTATTGTTAAAGTTCCAGTAAATAGCATGAAACCGATGGAATTAGATGATCGTAAGATTATTGCTCGTCGTGCTGCTATGGAACTTATTCCTAACGCAATTGTTAACTTAGGTATTGGTATGCCAGAAGGTGTTGCAAAAGTTGCAAACGAAGAAGGCATTGGCAATGCTATGATCTTAACAATTGAACCTGGTCCTATTGGTGGAATTCCTGCCGGTGGTTTAAGCTTTGGAGCTGCAACCAACCCAGAAGCCATCATTGACCAACCTTACCAATTTGACTTCTATGATGGTGGTGGATTAGACCTTGCATACCTAGGCTTAGCTGAATGTGACGTTAAAGGAAACATTAACGTATCTAAATTCGGTCCTAAGATTGCAGGAGCAGGTGGATTCATCAACATCACTCAAAATGCGAAGAAAGTTATTTTCTTAGGTACATTTACTGCAGGTGGCTTGGAAGTTGAAGCAAAAGATGGAAAGTTGAATATTGTTGTTGAAGGACGCAATAAGAAGTTTGTCACTGCTGTTGAACAAGTTACTTTCAGTGGAGACTATGCATTAGAAGTAGGACAACCTGTCATGTACATCACTGAGCGTGCTGTATTCGAACTAGGACCACAAGGCGTTGTTTTAACTGAGATTGCTCCAGGTGTAGACCTTGAGAAAGATGTCCTTGCATACATGGACTTCAAACCAGTCATCAGTGAAAACCTCAAAACCATGGATGCTCGCATCTTCATGGAACCAAAAGTCGGCATTAAAATTTAACCACAGAAGAGGAGGAAAATTTTATGTGGGGTATATTTTTAGGATTAGCATTGCTTATGTTCCTTGCTTACAGAGGAATGTCCATCATTTGGGTCGCACCAATCACCGCTTTAGTAGTTGCATTAACCGGGGGGTTAGAATTAATTCCAGCTTACACTGATACTTACATGACTGGATTCGTAGGATTTGCAAAATCTTGGTTCCCAGTGTTTATGTTAGGTGCTATTTTTGGAAAAATTATGGACGAAACTGGCGCAGCACGTTCTGTTGCACACTTCGTTGTTGAGCTTATTGGTAAGAAATTCGCTATATTAGCGGTCGTCTTAGCTGCTGCTGTATTAACTTACGGTGGTATCTCACTATTCGTCGTCGTATTCGCTATCTATCCAATCGCTTTAGCATTATACCGTGAAGCAAATATTACTCGTCGTTTAATTCCAGGAGCAATCGCATTAGGATCATTCACATTCACTATGACTGCTCTTCCTGGTTCACCACAAATCCAAAACTTAATTCCTATCCAATACTTTGGTACTACTGCAGCTGCTGCTCCTGTCATGGGTCTAGTTGGTGCATTAATTATGCTAGGTGGCGGTATGGCTTGGTTAACTTACCGTGAAAAACAATATACTGCAAAAGGTGTTGTTTACGTTGAATTAGACAAAAAAGTTGAAGAAAAAGAAGGCAAACTTCCACACTGGGGACTTTCATTACTTCCATTATTAGCAGTTATCGTGTCATTAAACATTGCTACTGTTATGGGTGTTGAAAACTTTACTGCAACATTCGGACGTGGACCAATCGTTATTATTGAATCATTAGTGCTTGGTGTTGTATTAGCAATCTTATTATTCTGGAAACGTATGCCTAACGTTGTTAACACAGTTAACGCGGGTGCTGCTGGATCCGTTCTTGCTATCATCAACACTTCTGCAGCTGTAGGTTTCGGTGCTGTCGTTCGCGCGGTTCCTGGTTTCAAAACTTTAACTGATGCTGTATTAGGTATCGAAGGTAACCCACTTATTGCTGAAGCTGTTGCTGTTAACATCTTAGCTGGTGCTACAGGATCTGCATCAGGCGGTATGGGTATTGCTCTTGCTGCTTTAGGAGAAAACTTCGTTGCTCTATCTGCTTCTTCTGGAATTCCTCTAGAAGCGTTCCACCGTATTGCTTCAATGTCATCAGGTGGACTTGATACTTTACCTCATAACGGTGCGGTATTAACATTACTAGCTGTTACTTCTATGACTCATAAAGATTCATATCTTGATATCTTCATGGTTGCTACGTTGATCCCAATCGTTTCTGTCATCGTTGGTATCATCATGGCTGGTTTCGGAATCCTTTAATCTTAAAATCAACATAGTGTACGCTAATGCTTCCCATCTTTTTGGGAAGCATTGGTTGTATGTGAGGGAGAAAATATATGAAAATCGCAGTTATTGGATCAGGAGTAATGGGTTCTGGTATTGCACAAGTCTTAGCAAGCCAATACCATGTAGTCGTAAGAGACATCCAAGCGGATGCACTCGCAAAATCAAAAAAATCCATTGAAAAGAATTTATCACGTAGTGTTGAAAAAGCCAAAATGACTCAAGAAGTGATGAATGACATCATGAGTCGTATTGTGTTTTCAAGTGAGCTCAGTGATATTGCGGATTGTGATTTAGTCATTGAAGCTGCAACAGAGAACGCCAATATTAAAAAAGCAATCTTTAAAGAACTTGATCAAGTTGTGAAAGTAGAAGCTATCTTAGCCACTAACACTTCATCATTATCCATTACTGAAGTAGCTATGGCCACACAACGTCCAACTCAAGTCATTGGAATGCATTTCTTTAATCCAGTTCCGATGATGGCACTTGTTGAAATCATTTCTGGACAAGTCACTGATGTGAATGTTGTTGAAAAGGTTAGAGAAGTTGTCTTAGCCATCAACAAAACTCCAGTCATCGTGAATGAAGCTCCAGGGTTTGTTGTGAATCGTATTCTTATTCCAATGATTAATGAAGCAATTGCATGTCTACATGAAGGTGTTGCAAGTGCAGAAGATATTGATACTGCCATGAAACTTGGTGCTAACCATCCACTGGGTCCATTAGCACTCGGAGATCTTATTGGACTTGATGTTTGTTTAGCCATTATGGAAACTTTATTTGAAGAATTAGGAGATAAATACAAACCTCATCAACTTCTTAAAAAGAAAGTTCGCGCAAATCAACTCGGTCGTAAAACAGGTCAAGGATTCTTTACTTACTAAAATACAGGACAAATCCACCATTGTGTGGATTTTTTCTTGACACAACTTGTGTTTCTGATACGATGAATATGAACATTCATTCACCCAGTGGAGGATAATATGAATCAACACGTCTGCATTGTCACCGGTGCTGCAAGTGGGATTGGTTTAGCAATCTCTGAAGCTTTTGTAGCGCAAAAATATCATGTATTTATGGTAGACAGGCAAGAAGAACTCTTACATGCTCAAGCGAAACGACTAGGATGTGATTATGTTGTGTCTGATATTTCAAAAAGAGAAGACTGCAAGCAACTCGTTGATGAGGTATTATCTAAAGCAGGATATGTTGATATTCTTGTGAATGTTGCAGGCCTTCAGCATGTCTCTTCCATTGAAGATTTTGATGAAGATAAATGGGACTATATGATTCATGTGATGCTGACTGCGCCATTTCTACTTACTAAGTATGTTTGGCCAAGTATGAAGAAACAAGGGTGGGGAAGAATCATTCATCTTAACTCCATTCATGGACTCGTTGCATCTGAGTTCAAGTCTGCTTACATTAGTGCGAAACATGGTCTTAGTGGCTTAACTAAAGTTTCCGCTTTAGAAGGTGCCCCTTATGGCATTACTGTAAACTCAATATGCCCAGCTTATGTCAAAACGCCTTTAGTTGATAAACAAATCGCGGATCAAGCACGACTTCATGGCATCGATGAAGATGAAGTTATTACTAAGATTATGCTTCAAAAATCAGCCATCAAGAAACTTATCAAACTCCATGATATTGCATCAATGGTGATGTATTTATGCACTGATGCCGCTGAAATGATTACAGGATCAACCATGACCATTGATGGTGGATGGACTATCGCATAAGAATAAAACTCACAGAAGCTTGTGAGTTTTTTTATAGTCGGATATTAAATCTTAATAAAATCTGGGTGTAAAGTGCATAGGTGATGATGAGTACCACACTTGCACCAATTAAGGCGACATAGAAGTGAACATTCATCTTTAAAAGAATCGGGAAAACAATAAAGAAAATTAAAGAAGGAATGACCATCCAAAAGATAATGGTTGATAACTCAATCATGGATTGAACACTACTCCCATCATGATACATCCATATTAAAGCAAGGATACTTGTGAGAGGTAATGAGGCAATGAGTCCTCCAATGAGAGTACTTCTGCGACTAATGGTCGCAATGATGGTGATGATAAGAGCCGATACTAAAGTTTTTACGATAAACTCAAAGGTAAACATAATGCCTCCTTAGTTTTGGTTTGGAAGTGTTTGAATAAACAGTTCCAACCATTGTGATAATGTCACTGCCGCTTGTTTGGCCATGTCCACCACATGCGCATGATCATGCTTCTTATTCTGAATCCCAGTCGCCATATTTGTCACAACCGCAAAGACAATCGTTCTTACACCCATGTGATTGAGTGCAATAGTTTCAGGCACGGTGCTCATCCCAATAAGATCACATCCCATTTGTCCATATGCACGAATCTCGGCGCGTGTCTCATAATAAGGTCCCGCAAAGAAACCATACACACCCGTTTTAAAAGGAATATTGAGTGTTTCCGCACAGTGTTGCGCATGAAGTCGTAAATTCTCATCATAGGGTTGCGTCATATCAGGAAAACGAGGACCTAGTTCAGGGTCGTTTTCACCAATGAGTGGGTTTTGGAGTACTAAATTAATGAAATCTTCCACCACCACAATATCTCCTGGTTGATAGGATAAGTTAATTCCTCCACATGCATTGGTTAGAATCATCGTTTTTACTCCCAAGGCTTTGAGTACATAGTAAGGAAAAACAACTTCTTTCATCGTATATCCTTCATAATAATGGAATCGACCTTGCATAAAGACAACCTCATGCCCTTGATAGGTACCAAAAAGGAGTGAACCAGTATGGCCTGCTACCGTAGACACTGGGAAATGAGGGATATCTTTATAGGGAATTTCGATGTGTTGTTGGACATGTTGGCTTAGATCACCTAACCCTGAGCCTAGGACAAGTCCAATGGTAGGTTTACTTGAGACATGATGCTTGATATAGGCAAGACTATCATTGATTTGATGAGAATATTTCATAAAAGTCCTTTCTTTTGACGTTTATCATCATACATTTTTTTATCCACAACTTCAATGCATTGTGAAAGTGAAGGGAGAGTTAAAGAGTCAAATGTATGATACCCTATACTCAGCTCTATTTTAAATGGATACTTCTGTGTTGAATTCAAATAATGTAAATTTGATTTAATTCTATGAACACATTTTGATGAATCAAGCTGTGTTTTCGCATCTAGAATAATGGTGAACTCATCTCCTCCTAATCTAAACACTTCATCGTTAGAATACACACTTCGTTGTAATACCCGGGCTACATCAATAAGCACATGATCTCCAATAAGATGACCATGAGTATCATTGATAGATTTAAAGTTGTCACAATCAATTAAAATGAAACCAAGTAAATTTTCGGATTGGCTGTTTATCAAGCGTTGAAATTTTAAATTAAGTTTTCGACGGTTACCACATTGTGTCAATGTATCAATCATTGAGTGATTATGATGCAGACTAAAATATATCAAGACAAATGAAATCATGGAACCATTCCAAAATAGTGGAATATCAGGATAAATAACTTGAAGTATTCCAGCTGTAGTTACAGGAATGGAAAATACAATGATCTCATAGGCATAGGTAAGATTGATTTTTCGAAAATACCATACTAATCTAAATAATGTGACACCTAAGGGTAGAAATGATGTAAACACAAAGAAAAGACCATAAGGGGAGTTTAAAATCATAGAGGGTTCAAATCGAAACGAGGATAAACTCCAGAGAAGTATGTTGATTACATTTAACCCTAAAGGTATTAACAACCATAAATGACGTTGATTAAATGTTTCAATACCATGAGCCCAAGTTAGCGCAAAATAGGCGGATAAGGTCACATAACTTGGTATTAAGATGTAATAAATCAGTCTAATCATATGGGTTAGAGTTGGTTCAGAAAATTGTGTTGACCAACGAAGCCCCAAATCTAACAATACTAATAACATAGCATCAAGTAACAACAATCTGAATACTTTCGCATTGAGTTTATGTGAGTCTTGGATATAGGGTAGATTAAAAATCAATATCCCCATAATGATTAGGTTTGTGACTCCAATTAAATATATCATATTATTCCTCATGTATATTATGATAAGTATAAAACATAAACCAAACGATGTTAAGTAGATATCAAAATTATACAATGATATTTATTCTCCGATAAAAATGATTGATTTTAAGCTATGATATAGATAAAGATGGGAGAACCATATGTTTGACACTAAAAAAATACTTTCACTCCTTACTCTAGAAGAAAAAGCATCACTCTGCAGTGGTCAAGATTTTTGGCACTTAAGAGGGTTTCCACGACTCAATATTCCTTCCTTGATGCTTACCGATGGTCCACATGGATTACGTAAACAAGTGGAATCGCCAGATCATGTGGGGTTATCTGATTCAGAACCGGCCACATGCTTTCCTCCTGCAGTCACCCTCGCAAGCACATGGAATGTTGACTTGGCTAAAGCCATGGGAATTGCCTTAGGGTTAGAATGCAAAGATCAGGGTGTTAGTGTCATACTTGGTCCAGGTGCGAATATTAAGCGCCATCCTTATTGTGGTCGCAACTTCGAATACTTTAGTGAAGATCCATTATTAAGTGGTTCAATGGCAAGTGCATGGATTCAAGGTGTTCAATCTCAAGGCATTGGAACAAGCTTAAAGCATTTTGCACTAAATAATCAAGAAAGCCATCGTATGGTGGTGGATGTGATTGTGGATGAGCGAAGTATGCATGATATTTACTTAAAAGGATTTAAGAAAGCCATTTGTGAAGCCCAACCATGGACCATCATGAGTGCGTATAATAAAGTCAATGGGTACTATATGTCCGAGCATCCTTCACTACTTAATCCTTTATTAAGAGATACATGGGGTTATGAAGGCGCAGTCATTACAGATTGGGGTGCCAATCATGATCGAATTGCAGGGATTAAGGCAGGCCAAGATGTTGAAATGCCAGGAGGACTCAAATCTCAGATTGATGTGATTTTGGATGGTGTGAAACAAGGAAAGATAACACTTGAAGAACTTGATGCTCGGGTCTTAACAATTCTTGAACTGATTAAAAAAGCTTCTTTAACCATGTCACAATCCCACACACCAAGTTCTTTGGATGATCATCATAACTTAGCCCGTATTATTGCATCTGAAGGTATTGTTTTACTCAAGAATGAGTCCAATCTTTTACCACTTAATAAGTCGATGAACATCGCAATAATTGGGGAATTATCCAAACTACCACGATATCAAGGAAGTGGAAGCAGTCTCATTCATCCTCACAAAGTGGTATCCCTCTATGATGCCTTGTCTTCATCCCATGTTCACTTTACCTATGCGCCAGGATATGAACTCCACCATGATGATGTTGATCCTCATCTTATTCAAGATGCGATCAATCATGCACAGCGTGCTGATGTGGTCATATGTATGGTTGGATTACCAGATCGATATGAAAGTGAAGGATTTGATCGTACGCATCCTAACCTTCCATTAAGTCACATTAAACTTATTGAAGCGTTATGTGCTCATCATCCAAAAGTTGTGGTGTGTTGTAGTCATGGGTCTTCGATTGTTATGCCTTGGCACCACCAACCGCAAGCGATTCTTGAGGCGTATCTTGGTGGACAAGCAAGTGGAGAGGCTTTGATGGATGTCCTATTTGGTGATGTGAATCCAAGTGGTAAATTAGCTGAATCCTTTGTGCACCGTATGGAAGATCACTTATCACACCACTATTTCCCAGGCCATGAAAAACAAGTTCAGTATCGAGAAGGAATCTATGTTGGATATCGATGGTTATCAACAGCAGGCATTAAACCAGCTTATCCTTTTGGATATGGACTAAGCTATAGTAGTTTTAAAACTTTCAATGAAAATGTCCATTTACACCATGATGAGATTGTTGTGCAAGGGATTATTCATAATCAATCACCACTCGATGGAGCTCAAACTATTCAAGTTTATGCCCAATATGTCGCAAGTAAAGTGGTAAGACCTAAAATTGTTCTTATTGGATTTAAGAAATTAAAAATCGCTGCTCATGAATCTCAAACGTTTACCATCGCCATTCCGATTTCTGAACTAGCCTTCACTCAAGATGGTCAACGTAAATGTGAAGCTGGTGAAGTATTAATTCATGTGGGAACAAGCAGTGAAGACTTCTTTTATTCATCACGCATCATGATTCAATCCAATGATGAAATTATTGATGAGCGGCATAGTCCTTACTTTCAACCACAGGCAGACTTTAGACCAACCCAAGAGGATTTTGAATCATTACTCAATCATCCTATTCCCAACATGACTCCACTCAAACCATTTACCCTGAATTCAACCCTAAAGGATGTTTCGATTCATCCTCTTGGGAAAGGTTTATTATGGATCGTGCTTAAACTTTCCAAATCAGGAAAAAAATCAGTGGCTGATGAATTTAATCAATCCATGATTGAACATATGATCATCGAGATGCCATTACGAGCACTCATCAACTTTTCAAAAGGAAAGTTATCCACCAAAACCATTCAACGACTATTAAACATTATGAATGTTGGCTTTATTAAATCATTCAAAGACAAAGGAACTTCAAATGAGACAAGCTTTAAGTAGGATGAAATTCATGAAACGTGCGATGGGGGCATTAGATAAACCAAGGCTTGCCTTACAAGGCCCTCCAAAGTATCAACCAGAACTCATCAAAGAAATAATTACCCATGAAACACATCACACCAAGGCTGATATTGTCTATTCAACACGATCGAATCATGCACCTACCTGTATTATGATTCATGGTGGAGGTTTGTTTTATGGAAGTAAAGAACTCAATCTTCATGCGAGTGTTGAAATGGCAAAACGAGGATTTAATGTCGTAAACCTTGATTATCCACTTCTAGAAGAAGCCACTTTACCTGAACAAATGGAATCCATTTTTCACTCACTTATTCATCTTATCACGCATCAAGCACAGTATCATCTTGATATGAATCATGTCGTCATGATGGGGGATTCCGCAGGAGCTTATTTATCATTAGTATGTTCTATGATTTTGAATCGACCTGATCTATGGAATAGCTTCAATGTTCAAATTCCCCAACTAAAGATTAAGGCTATTGGCTTGATTTGCATTATGGGTAAAATTAAGCGAAGTGATACGTTATCATTTCTTGATTCACTAGCGTTCAATGAGTCACATTCATCACAGTTAGTAAAGTATTTAATTGATCCAACGCCTTATATTCAAGATGCTCCACCATGCTATATTATTGGGAGTGAAGAAGATTTTCTCAAACAAGACACGCTAGATTTGATTCAGGCATGTGTTGAGAGTCGACATCTTCATGAATCTCTATTCTTTAAAAAAGGTGCTTCAAAACCACTCTTCCATGTCTTTCCCATTACATTTGTGCATTTTGATGAAAGTCAACAAACCTATAACGAATTAATGCATTTCTTTAATGCCCATCTAAACCCTATCATGTGAAAAGACATCCAAATGGATGTCTTTTATAAATGTTGAGTTAGTTTTTTTGCGATGTCTAGAATATCATCTTTTTGGACAAGCTTATCAATAAACCGTTTAGGAATTTGGGATAATCCGACTTGTGCTCCAATGAGTGCACCAGTAAGCATCGCTCTGACTTGATTTTGACCGCCACCATTGAGTGCATGTAAAACACCAGATTCAAAATCATGTGAAAAACGGGCTGCAAGATAGTACGAAGCAGGAAGCATATGATAAATAGCACATGGCATCCCATAGACTAAAGAGGCTTTCCATGCAGGTTCAATCTTGATATCAGGATCATGGGCAGCCATGGCCATGTACGAAGGTGATAGTAACGCATCAGGAGAGGCGAATAGTCCTTCTTGCGATGCTGCAGGCTTGCCTACTTCAGGTGCCTGCAAGTTGTTTGAAGTAACAGCATGAAATGGAATTTCATGATGATGTACCTTTTCCATCAGTTTCATACTTAAGTTGTGATCGAGTGGATGTCCTTGAATAAGCATAGCTAAAACACAATTGAATGCCACCGATAGAGAGCCCACTAAATCATCATGTTGGGTGGTTTTCGTATTATGTGCAATATGATGGGTAAGTTGAGTTAAGTTATTTGAAAAGAAAATTCCTAAAGGAATATTGCGCTCTAATGATTCAGTCGTATCACTATGACTGGCCACTTGATTCCATGGACACTTTTCTATTACACGTTTTTGGTAAAGATGACGCATGACTTGAGAGGTATATCCACCATAACCCCCCATTGGAGTTCCATCAAGCTTAGGTAAGATCACTTCATCCATCATCTTAAAGTATGAATCATGGTCATAATGAGCGTGTTCACTCATAAAACGTGCCGTTTCTAAGATAATCCAACCTTGTTGAGAAAGCTCACCAGGTTTGAGCCCCGCATGATATCGTCCACTTTGAGGGGCTGTATAATCATCTATCCAAGTTCCATATTTTGAATGTAGTTCATTTAAATCATAATACCAATGAGGTCCAACCCCCAGTGCCTCACCAATTAATGCTCCAACTAATGCTCCTTGAGCACGATCTTGATTTGTGTTCATAGTATCTCCTTTACTTCATTCTAAGATGATTCATTCATCGACACAATGAAACTGCTCAAGGTTTTGGACTGGTTTTAGGATAATCATTTATTTATAGACCAAATAGTTGAAATAAAAAACACTAGATTTAAATCTAGTGTAATTTATAAGGTAAGCACTTTAGATTTCTAATGGTTTAATGTGACATAACTCACATGTCTTGTTATAGACTTCAAGAGCTTTACTTTCATCTCTTGCGTGTTGAGCAACAACTTCAAGGGTGGTGTAATGATAGAATGCATTTCTTACTCTTGAAAACGTTGGATTCGTTACGATTGTTGCGATGGCATCAGAAGATGTATGAGGATCTTTCAGGTTAGGAAGTATAAAGAACTTACTAAATAAGCGATAAACTAAACCATTGTTTTGACCAATGTTAGTTTTAACATCCCCTGGATGCATTGCATTCACAATAATCGAAGTTTTCTCAAGTCGTTTATTGAGTTCAATCATGGATAATAGCTGTGCGGTTTTTGATGCGCCATACGATCTTAGACCTGTATAAATTCGCTTTTTCCAGTTTAAATCATTGAGATTTAATCCATTAAAGCGATGACCTTCAGAATTAATCATGAGTACATGAGCATGGTCACTTTGACGCAGTGGCTCAATTAATAAGTGAGTAAGAAGAAATGAGGCACAATGATTAAGTGCAAACACTTCTTCAAGACCTTCACGTGTTAAATGGCGCTTTGTGGAATGCATACCAGCATTATGAATTAACACATCGATTTTCGAAGTAAGATTAAGAATGTTTTGGGCACAATCTCTAACTTCACTCATTAAACTTAAGTTCGCAATCACAACATCGACTTGTGATGCGCCAGCTTCACGACACTGCTTTGCGACGCTTGAAGCTTTTTCAGGATTTCGTGCAACAAGAATCAAGTGTGGTTTAAGTGATGCGAGTTCAAGTGCTGACGTATAGCCTATACCTGAGGTGGCCCCAGTTAGGACAATGCAGCGTTTAAACTCCTGCACCTCACGTTTTAGGATAGGTTGTTTGGCAGAATTTAGAAAATTGAGTTGTTCTGGTAATGATTTCATCATATTACCCGAAATATTTCTTCATGATTTTACGATACATTTTATTCCAATGAGGAACGTAATTAAAGATATCACCCCATAAGTCATAATAGTCACGTTGTTTGATGATCATCCCTGCTTCATTAAGAGTCAGAAAAGTGCTTCCATATAGAGGAGTGGTGGGTGATTTCTTAAATGACATGGTCATAACCCATTCCATACTAATCACATTGCCTTTTTGATTCACATTTGATAGTTCCATATGAAGAGAGCGACACCGCTTAGTGAGTCTTTGACACATCGCTTCAAAATCTTTGAATCCTTCTACACGTTGAATGGAATCTTGAAACACAATATCTTGGTGATAATAAGGGAAAATATGAGACCAATCAGGAAGTCCATGAGGATTATAGGTTTTAGACCATAGTTCTTCAACTAAGGCGACTGTAAGAGGTAGAGTAACATTGTGTGTCATGTTTTTGATCCTTGTCTTAGTTTTTTCTCAACATCATCTGCAGCAAGTTTACCCGTCAGGACCGCTACTGGAACACCTGCAGGATTAAATGTCCATTGACCCGCTTGAGTTACATGTGGTATTGGAGTCTTAACCGCTTGACTTACCTTTAAAAATTCAAAGATGGCTGGAAATGGTTTGTTTGCGAATGACCAACCTGTCACTGAACCCTCATGATTATTAGTTCTTCCCACAATGGTGAGTGGGGAAGCAATCAATGATTTCTTAATTAAAGCATCAAGATTTGGAATCTTTCTTTGAAATATTCGTGTTAACACATGAGTGACATGGTTTTTAAAGTCCTCATACCAACCAAGATTTGCGATATGTTGAGTCAGACGATAATCAAATAACGTTGAAATGATGAGGGTTGATTCTCCCGGGGGGGAGCATGATTCATCTCGAAGTGAAGGAATTGAAATTTCAAACGTATTAAGTTCTAAAACTTTGGTAACCCAATCAAATACATGTTGTTTATTATCACTGAGTTTACCATCTGAATCAGTAATAAGGGTAATTGAATGAGTGTGCAACCCACTTAAATCTGGAGTAAAGAAACTATGAGGACCAAACATGGATTTAAAGGTTGATGCGGGGGTATTTAAGATTAGATACAGTGATAGTATTGAGTCTGCACCTTTTTTGTTATGTATCATGGCCTCTTTAGCTTTGATTTTGGCTTGAACTTTTGAAGGTAATTGTTCTTTCCCTTCAAGGTAGCGATACAACTGAGTTGTATCCGCAGCCCATAAGCATTCGTTATAGCAGAATGTGTGGCCTTGTTTAGTGTGAATGAGTTTTTGATGAGGGTTCAATTTTTCAACTTCAACCCCATTATAAAATTCACCACCATGTTTTTTAATATGATTTACAAGAACATCAACCATTGTTTGAGTGCCACCTTTTGGGTAGTGATATTGCATGTATAACGTAAAATATGACAATCCAAAAAAGGCAGGAGTTTTCTCAAAGAAATGTTGCATAATCATCGATATTAAAGACTCATTGTTTGTGTATCGACGCAAATGTTCATCCACAGGATCAAGCATTTTCATAGCTTTCGACATATTTGGGATAAATTTCACCATCCACGGGAGCAATGTTTTGGATAAGTATTCCATAGAATAGGGTTTAGGAAGAAACAACGGATTCTCAATACCATACAGGACATCCATATAACCCATCACTTTGGTTATATCTTTCATAATCAAAGCAATATTTTCTTTTTCCTCAGGAAAGTATTTCACAAGCATGGCTTCATAGGATTGTAGACTTTCTTGATTGATCAAATCTACCCCATCTTCACCTATCATCATCTTAATAGGATTATCCAAAAAATCAACGTGTAAGTTGAGCTGTTTTAACATCGGAAATATTATCCCGGAATCAATGATTCCTCGTGCACCTTTATCTAAAAGATGTCCATCCACATAAAATGATCCAAGTAATCCACCACTGGAAGCATCTTTTTCAATGAGTGCAACCTTGTGGTTTAATGATAAATAAGCGGCAGCGGTAAGTCCTGCCATTCCAGCCCCGACAATCACTACATCATAGTCTTTGTTGTTCATAAGCATGTCTCTTTCACTATTAATCATATTTTACCAAAACTAATCTTACTTATCATTATAACTACTTATTTCAACAACTTACTACTCTAATAATCATAATTATGACAAGATTTGAAGCGATAAAATAATCAAAGTCTCACTAAAAAGGGCCAAATGATGAGAGAAGAGTTTCAAAGTAAGGTATAATACTTATGAGGTAAAAAGTATGACATCAACATTCAAAGCATTTGTAGTCAATAAAAACGAAAATCAATTTACGCGTGAAATTAAGGAACTCACACTTCAGGACTTACCTGAAGGTGATGTCACCATTAAAGTCATGTATTCAAGTGTTAACTATAAGGATGGACTCGCAAGTATCCCTGATGGGCAAATTGTGCGCTCATATCCCTTTATTCCAGGGATTGATGCCGCAGGTATAGTCATAGATTCACATGATGAGAAGTTTAAAGCAGGGGATGAGGTCATTGTGACAAGTTATGGATTTGGCGTTTCACACTATGGAGGGTTTAGTGAAGTTGTAAGAGTACCATCATCATGGGTAGTACCACTTCCAAATGGCTTAACACTTAAAGAGGCTATGGTCTATGGCACCGCAGGACTCACTGCGGCATTATCCATCGAAAAGCTTGAACATCATGGACTCACTGTAAACGATGGGGATGTGGTCGTATCAGGAGCAAGTGGGGGAGTGGGAAGTGTAGCCGTTGCGATGCTTGCGAAAAAAGGATACAGTGTCATCGCAAGTACAGGCAAAACAAGTGAAACGGAATATTTAAAGAATTTAGGCGCAAAAGAGGTTATTTCACGTGAAGACTTAAGTCCTGAGAAATTCTCTGCCTTAGGAAAAGCACGCTTTGCGGCTGCAATCGATCCAGTGGGTGGAAATACCTTAGCTTATATCTTAAGTAGTTTAAAATATGGTGGAGCGGTGGCTTCAAGTGGCTTAACCGGGGGAACCTCAGTTAAAACTAGCGTGTTCCCATTTATTCTGCGTGGGGTCTCCCTTCTTGGAGTGGACTCCGTGGAATGTCCAATGTCGATACGTCAACCTCTATGGAATAAAATGGCACAAGAGTTAAAACCAGATGCACTCATGGATTTTATTGGAAGTGAAATAACCCTTGATGACTTGCCACGTGTTCTTGATCAAATCCTCAAAGGTGAAGTTAAAGGACGTGTCATTGTTAAGATAGGTGCATAAAACAAGTGAGTCAAATGACTCACTTTTATTTTCCCGAATTATGATAGTTTGATAAGTATCGTGCACTAGGATCATTGATATCATGTCCAACCCATTCTAAATTAGGCATCCAAAATGATGGAATCACATGAGCTTGTGAAGGAAAGAACCCTTCAAAGATTTCACGATACCATAACGCTTCAAAAGTATGAGGAGGACAATGAGTGAAGCGGCTTTGCGCATCGAGTAAATCCTGATCAGTGTACAATGTCTGAGCATAAGCTTTAAGTTCATCCACCATCGAATGACCTACCGCATCACTAAAAGCCGCTTTCTCACGCCAAAGAATCGTTTCAGGCAACCAATCATCCGATTTAAAGGCCTCACGAAGTAAGAATTTCCCTATCCCAGTGGTATTCATTTTTAATGAAGGATCGATGGACATGACATTTTTCACAAACTCAATATCACCGAAAGGAACCCGTGCTTCAAGTGAGTGCGCAGCTAAAGTGCGATCAGCTCTTAATACATCATACATATATAGTTGTGATACCCTCAATGCTGCTTCAGATTGAAAACTTTGTGCATCTGGTGCAAAGTCAGTGTATTTATACCCAAATAGTTCATCTGAAACTTCACCTGTTAGTATAACTTTAATTTGAGTATGTTCATGAATATATTTCGCAAGTAAATACATCCCAATGGAGGCACGAATGGTTGTGATGTCGTAGGTTTCTGTATGATAGATGACATCCTTCACTGCATTAAGGATATCATCCACACTCATTAATACATCCACATGTTCAGATCCAATATGGTCTGCCACCATTTTTGCGTACTTTGAATCGATGGCATCCTTTTGCATCCCAATAGAAAATGTTTTTAATGGCTTTGATGAATATTTTGCCGCAATGGCACACACCAGTGATGAATCTAAGCCTCCAGAAAGTAAATAACCAATCTCTACATCGGCCATAAGTCTTTTCTCTACAGCACTGATTAGACCTTGTTTGATAGTATCAAGGACCAAAGGCAAATGTGACAGTGTTTTTTGAGGCTGCACACAATTAATATAGGATTTAAACTCACCATCCACATAAATATGTCCTGGGGGAAATGGGAAGATTTGCTTACATAGTGAAAGTAATGATTTCATTTCACTTGCGAAAGCAATCTTGTTTTGCGAATCCATGCCATAGAATAATGGTCTTATTCCAATCGGATCACGTGCAGCAACCAGTCGATGATTAGTCTTATCAATTAACACAAATGCAAACTCAGCATCTAGATAAGTACACATTGTGTCACCCACTTCAAGATAGAGTGGAAGTAATACTTCACAATCACTATGTCCTTCGTAAGGATACATAGCATAGTGTTCTTTTAGTGTTTGATAATTGTATATTTCACCATTCACCATCAGTCTAATTTGAGGTGTTTCAAAAGGTTGCATACCATGATGGGAGACATCCATGATGGATAAGCGATGGAAACCAAAGGACCCATAGTGATCATGGATCAGTGAATCATCATCAGGTCCACGATGAGTCAACTTTGAGAAGCCATCTTCAATAGTTTGAATATTTGTGTCATCTTGAGTATAAAAAATTCCGCACATAGGGGTTCTCCTTAAATAAAAAAAACAGTCTAAGTCCACAAGGGACGAAAACTGTTGAGTTCCGCGGTACCACCCTAATTACCATAAAGGTCACTTCATCAAGTTCAAACAAACTTGTGCCTTGTGGTAACGGAAGACTTCCGATGTCATTTACTCCACAGTGTGTTTCAAGACATACTCCAAGGGGTTACAATTGACAGCCTTCATGTTGACATTTCACCAAGTCTCAACTCGCTAGTTTGAAGGGGGTTGACAATCACATATCCTTTTCAACGTTTGTCTTAGTGTACACCAAATGCCTATAAATGAAAAGACTTTCTGAAATATTTGTTAAGAAATTACATACTCATGCTTAAATGGTGTTGTTTTGAGCAATTAATGCTGCTAAGGCAATGGAATTAAGTTTATTTTTATCACTATCTGAGCGTGAAGTCACAACAATTGGCACTGAAGCTCCCATAATTACCCCAGCCGTTTCTCCTTGAGCAAGATACGTTACCGCTTTATACAATACATTGCCTGACTCAATATTAGGTAAAAGTAAGACATTGCTTAATCCAGCATGAGCAGATGTCATGCCTTTATGTTTTGCGGCTTCAATTGACAAAGCGTTATCTAAAGCATAAGGTCCATCCACAACACAATCTTTAATCAGTCCTGACTCATTCATCGATTTTAGTTCTAGTGCATCAAGAGTGCATTGCATCTTAGGATTCACTTTTTCGACAGCACAAATAACACCAACTCGAATAGGGTCAAATTGGAGTGCTTTCGCGACTTCAACACAATGATTGAGAATATGAACTTTTTGTTCTAGGGAAGGCAAAATATTCATAGCACCATCACTCATGATAAGCATGCGATCAATGGCGGGAACCTTAACAACCGCCACATGAGCTAAAACAGGGGATGCTTTTAAACCATCCTGAGTTGATACCACTTGTTTTAATAATACAGACGTATCTACAAGACCTTTCATAAGCATGTTGGCCTTGGATTGTTTCACATAATCAATGCATATTTTAACGGCTTGTTCATTGTTAGGTTCATCAATAATAAGAAATTCATGATTTGAATGAAGATCTTTTAAAATGCTTTGAATGAGTTCTTGTTTGCCAACTAAGATTGCGTTCGCAATCCCAGCATCTTTGGCTTGAATAATAGCACTTAAAACGTCTTCATCATGGGCACATGCGACAGCGATAGTATGGGTTTGATGATGATTAAGTTGAGATAGAAATTGTTGAATCATAAAGTTCTCCTTGACACTATTATACCAAGGATCAGATGAAACATAATGAGTAGGTGAATGAAAAACCTTTTTTAAACTCGCTTAATCGCTTCAATTAATGTGTCTTCAATACTTTGCGCAAGTTGAGTCAAATCCACATGATTGAATGGAGCAACTAAACTGGTTGGAAGGGCCATTTCAAGCATGGTTTTTTGGTTTTTGGTACGAATAATGATCTTACACGGTAAGAAAAACATGGCTTGTTCGTGAAGTGAAATAACTTTATTAGCCTCAAAAGGATTACATACTTCACAAATCGTAAGTTGTTCATCAAAGGCAATGCCTTTATCTTTGAATTTCTCTGATAAAGGAATTGAACATAAGACGTTAAATTTTTCTTCTTGAAGCGAAGTGCTTAAGCGATCAAATGCATCTTTGAATGATAAGTCTGTGAAATGAGTAAATACGCTAATCATAATGGTTCCTCCTAAGTTCATTCTACTTCAAGAAGACATGAATAACTATACATTGAAACAAAAACTTAAATAAACAATTATAGTTTTTATGTATATAGTCCTTAAATTTTGATTCATATTACTTAAATATTCAAGTTTTTAAAAAATATAAGAATTTAAACTCATGGTTGAAATGGTTTGAAAAACATACAAACAAGTCATTGATTTAATGACTTGTTTTTTTGTTGGGAGAATTATTACTTCAATAGTTTTCTACGATACTCAGTGATAAAATGAAGTTATATCAATAAAGGAATCTTAAGAAGGAGAGTAACGCATACGAAAAAGAATCTTCACAAAAGAATAGGACCAGCCTTACTTGAGTTGTTCAATCACAATGTTTTCTTCTTGTTTTTATCACAGATGATTGTTTTTAGCATAGGGTTCTTATTGATACTCCCAATCATTAACTTAGGTTTTGAAATCTCATTATCAACTTCGGGATTAAGTTATTTATCCTTATCAAACTTTATTAAGTTTGTATTCAATCCATTAACAATCTTCTTTATAGTGATGATTTTTATCTTGCTTAGTGTAGTTTTAGTGTTTGAGGATGTCTTTCTAAAGCGCTTTTTTTACTTTAGAAGTCAAAGAATTCCCATCAAAAGAGCTAATCTTGTCTATTTTTCCATCAAATCGACCGTTGAGATATTTAAAAAAAGACGATTAAAATCTATTCTTTATGTTTGGATTGTACTTTATGCGTTTAATCTTCCTTTTATTGTCTTTAATATTCGATATCATTCATTATTACGGTATTTGATTAGTGAAACTTCATCATTCATTCTATGGTCATTCGCATCGATAATCTATGTGATTGCAATGATTTTAATTCAAAGACGATACAAAGGTTCTGTATTGAAACATATCGGATGGAATGTGCTTCAAGGTGCTTTCTTTTTGATTCTATATATTACTTCACTCATCTTCCTTTTAATCCTCGTTTCATTTCTAGTTCCTAGAGAGTATGCTATACCAGCATTTATCTCCAGTTTTGATCGATTCAACAGTGTGTTTAGTTTAATCCTGTTTGTGTTAAGTACATTGTTTCACTATGCATGGTATACACTTACTACCACCAAAGCATTCCTATTGAAAAATGATGATATTTTAAACATTAATCCAAAGGTTACACCTTCATATTTTAGTCGATCAACAAAGGTTGCTTTCTCGATTTTATTATGCTCAATGATTGCATTGAATTCATACCTAATCTTCAACATCACTCGTCACGGATCGTTGCTTCAAAATATTACACTTAATCAAGTTCAAGTCACGTCTCATCGAGGATACTCTGCACGATATCCTGAAAATACTTTGGTAGCCATTGAAGGAGCCATTGAGGCATTTGCGGATGTGGTTGAGATGGATGTCCGCGTAACCCAAGACAACCAATTTGTGATTTTGCACGATGATAATTTAATACGTACCACAGGTATCAATGCATCCGTAACCCGACTACCTTTTGATGTCGTCACATCCTTGGATGCAGGTCAATGGTTTAGCATGGAATTTTCAGGAGAAAAGATTCCATCACTTATGCAAGCGCTAGAAACAACCAAAGGTAGAATCAACGTGAACCTAGATTTAAAACTTACAGCACGTCAAGTGCACCTCATTCCAGATTTGGTTGCGATTATTGATCAGTATGACATGCAATATCAAGTCATTCTTACCTCAACGTGCTTGCCATGTCTTGAAAAGGCTAAAGAGATAAATCCAAATATTCAAACGGGGCTCATTACCTATCGAATTAATCCATCGCTACTTAATAATCCACTCATTGATTACGTAAGTATGCGTTCAACTTTCGTGACTCAACAAATTGTCTTGCAAGTTCAATCATCAAATAAGAAGATATTAGTTTGGACGGTTAACTCAAGATCTGAAGTTGAAAGATTAAGTAATCTAGGTGTGAATAATATCATTACGTCAAGACCTGATTATGTGAAGCAAGTCTTGTTTGAACTGAATGCTGATCGATTTATTGTGCATCTTTTTCGAATCATACTTAATTAAGGATTTGATTCTAATTTGTGTAATAAGACTATGTGACTTATAATGATGCTAAACGATGAAGGAGAATGTGAGTAGGCTACTCACAAAAACAATCATGGATGTAAAAATGTTAACACTCGGACCGTATCAAACTAATTGCTATATTTTAACTCAAGGTGATGAAGTCCTTATTATTGATCCTTCCGCTAAAGGGGATGTGATTGCGAAAAGTATTGAACCCGACAAGAAGGTTTTAGCTATCTTATTAACACATGGTCATTTTGATCATTTTGGTGGTGCACAGTATCTTTTAGATCTTTACAAGTGTCCTTTTTATATTCATGAAGATGATGTTGAACTCATTGAAGATCCTATGAAGAATTACTCGATGAATCAAAATCTCACTTTAAAACATGATGGACACTTCCTAGAAGAAGGGATGATGAAGATTGGTGGATTTGAGTTTTTTATCATGCATACTCCAGGTCATAGTGAAGGATCAGTGAGTTTACAATTTGATGATCTCTTATTCGCAGGAGATTTAATCTTCAAACAAAGTATGGGTCGTACTGATCTATATGGTGGCAATGAGCGTCAAATGTTTAAATCATTAAAAAGACTTAAAACATTTTCTCAAAATTTGACTATCTATTCTGGACATGGTCCCAAAACGACCTTAGATTTTGAAAAAGAGCATAATCCATTTCTAAAACAAGCATAATGATGTTTGATGAAAGGAGAGGCATGTTGAAAAAAATAGAATCCATTCTTAAGGAATTAATTCGACGATATTCAGAGCATCATCTCCAACAAGTGGGGGGTTCACTGGCTTATTTTTTCTTGCTTTCGCTTTTCCCACTTCTCTTATTCATGAATGCAACATTAGGCTTATTTGACTTTGCACTTCATGATATTTTAGTTTCTATTCAACCATTAATTCCTCACTATGTCTTTGATATTCTAGACAATTACATTACTTCAATCGCTTCACATGAGAATACAACCATACTATCTCTAGGTTTAATAGGAACACTTTATACTGCTTCGATTGCGGTAAACTCAATGATTTATGCGATACATAAAGCCTATAATCAAACGAATCATCGTAGTTGGTACCTGACTAAAGCTTTATCGCTAGTGTTTACATTACTCATTGGATTGACTCTCTTTTTGTCGTTAATTTTGCCACTGATAGGCCAAGGTTTTTTAGAGTTTGTGAATCAATACTTTGTGATTCCAAAGAGTATATTCTTCATTTGGAATGTTCTTCGATGGAGTGTCACACCACTACTAATCATGACCACCTTAGCATTACTTTATAAAATCATCCCATACACTCCATATAAACAATCCATTTGGCCAGGAACCATCTTCGCGACGATATTATGGATGATTGCTTCATCTTTGTTACCATATTATGTGAATGGATTTTCAAGGTATAGTGTAGTGTATGGTTCTATCGGTGCAGTCATTGCTCTGCTTGTTTGGCTGTTTCTGACGGGTGTTATCATCATATTAGGGGCAGAACTTAATGATATTCTCGATCACTTAGAGTGAAATGTTGTAAAATCACTTCACTAAAGACATGGGTTGGAAAGGTTTTTATTATAATTATCATGCTTATGTGAAAATTGGTATTCTTTTATAGAAAATAGATAAACTAAATAAATCTTCATCAGTATAAAATAAGTAGAATATAGTTCTACTTATTTATATTTAATGTGAACTATATTGATAACTTTGAGTCAAGTTAATAACTAGAAGGGGGAGTTATCATGGTTTACTATGTTCAATCGAGCCTATTTGGTTTACTAATACTGAGTATTGTCTATCTTGAAATAAGAAAAAGTAACATTGATTTAAATCTAAATCAGTTTTTATTTAGAGCATTAATCATAAGTACTGCATTACTACTTATCATTGAAATGGTTTTGAATTTAATCAATGGACTTATTTTTGATAACTCTAGATTTTGGTTATCATTGGTGGTCATGTTGTTTTACATACTTAATCCTTTACCTCCAGCACTGTGGGTTTTATTTGCGGAGAAATGGATGGATCGAAGAACTAAAATTAATAAGTTCGTGGTCTACAGTGTGGTTGGATTATATAGTGTTCATGTGATTGCATCCGTAATCAGTTTATTTAATGGACAAATGTTCATCATTACCAATGATAATGTTTATAGACGAGGTCAGTTTTATATTCTTATGGTGATGTTAATGATTGGATACTTAATATTCGCATCCATTCGAATCTTCATGAAACGTAAAATGCTCTCTAAAAGTGAGTTTATAACTTTGCTTTCATTCGCATTTCCCGCACTGCTTGGTGGAATGATACAAAGTCTGTTTTTTGGGGTCTCGATTTTATGGAAATCTGTCTCAGTTTCAATTTTGATTATTTTTATTAAATTGCAGAATTTTGACATGTACATGGACCATCTTACTGGGTTATGGAATAGACGTAAGTTACAACAATTCTTTGATAATTTTTCACACGATACGTTTAAAAATCAAATGATGGGTGGAATCATGATTGATGTCGATCATTTTAAAATGATCAATGATCGTCATGGACACATTGTGGGAGATAAAGTGCTTTCTGAAGTAGCTCAAATATTAAAGCAAACGTTCAATAAAGAAGATTTTGTATGTCGTTACGGTGGAGATGAATTTGTGGTCATTCTCTATATTAAAAATCAAAATGATTTAGAATCATGTATCGTAAGATTAAAAAAGAATCTTGATAAATTTAATGTCATGTCTCAGCATCCATTCGATGTGAATTTGAGTGTAGGCTATGATATTGTAAATCTATCACTCCAAACGCAATCAGAAATCTATTTATCAAGCCTTGACAAAAAAATGTATGAAAATAAGCTTCGTCATCGTCAAAGTGCTCAAGATCATAGTGTTTACTTTTAAATACGAATCAGAAAAAATACACTTCATTTGAAGTGTATTTTACTTAATTCATCTATAAGATAAGTTATTTAGTTTTGTTTGGGTCTAAGTAGTAATCCGGCTCCAATTCCAACGAGTGAAATCATAAAGTATACATTAAACTTAGGTGCAGTTAATCCACCATAGATGACCAGTAATGCTCCAAGGATGGCTAAGACTGGGAATACAACCCCATTGAGTAATGAAAGTTGATCTTTTTTCTTTCTTACCATGACCCCTACATATAAGGTGACGTAAAACACATACGTTAATACAATCGGAAGGCCATCAATTTCAAGTCCATCAAATAGCATAATACCATACGTCACCACTCCACTGGTGCTCATAAAGTGCATGACTAACCATACTAAACTAATGGCGAATGTGAATAACGAAGAAGCTAATGGAATATCATACTTTGGATGAATTTTACTTAGTCTTTCACTGAATAAGATTTCATTTCTTACAGCCAAGGCGTAAGGTAAGCGGATATACCCAAGTATTAATCCATTGAACGTTCCTAAGATTGAAATCACCACAGCTGTAAAGACAAGTTTTGGTCCAATAGATCCAAAGAAACGAGTAGCAACTTCACCAACAGCCGCATTACCTAATCCCATAACTTGATCTACCCCAAGTAGAGATGAAATCCCAATGGTATACCCTAAGTAAATAAGCATAATGAGGATAGGGGCAACTGTGAGTGCGAGTGGTAAATTTCGTTTAGGGTTTTTAATTTCGTGGGCAATAGAAGGGGCAACAAGCCAACCATCATAAGCAAATCCAATTGAAATTAACGCTACAAATAAACCTCCCATACTCCCGCCGGCTGAAGCTGCAGTTAATGCCGTCACAGGATTACCAAAGACTAGTCCTAGGAATGCTAAGATGAGTAAAGCACTGACTTTAACAATCAAAGCAAAAGATTGAAATTTCCCAGCGTACACAGTTGAAAAACTGTTGAATAAGAAAAATACAACCATGAGTGCAAATGTTAAAAACCAAGAGAATGATGTGAACTCACCACTTGAAAATGGTCCAGGAGCTCCAAATAAAACAAGGATATAACTTGCTGCAACCCACGCAATAATCGCGACTAGTGCTGGATAATAGAAAACAACTTGAAACCAACCGGCTAGATAACCCATGGTTTTACCCCAGGCCATTTCACTATAAGTGATGATTCCTCCTACAGAATCTTCTCTTTTCGCATACTGTGATACGGTGAGCCCCCCGAATATAATTCCAACTGCTCCTAATACCCAACCAAGTGAACTTAAAACAAGATTGCCTCCAACTGCAGAGAGAATGTCATCGGTTTTGAAGAAAATCCCAGAACCAATAACAATCCCTGCAATCATTGACACAGTCGTTAGAAAGCCAAACTTCCTTTTTTGTGTGTGTTGCATAGATTCTTTCCTTTTCGTGTTATAAAAATAGTATGTGATATTGAAAATGCTGTCAATTTATTTTTTCAAAACATTTCTGAAAATGAAAGAGAATATGATGCCGTGATAATGCTGTAGGGTTATTTAGATTTACATGTTTTTGATTTTTTAGTATATCAGTTGATTATTTACCAATGATTTGGTGTAAGATTATTTTATAAGACTAAGATTCACATCATAGATGGAGGGCACAACGTGCAAGACTTTGAGAAATTAGGTGTGTTTTATTTAGGTAAGCAGTATGATTTGGAAGCAAAGAAGTTAGAAGATGATTTGGTGTTGTATAAATCAAAAGATTTAACCACCCATGCCATGATTATTGGGATGACGGGGAGTGGAAAAACCGGATTAGGTATGAGTATGATTGAAGAAGCGGCTTTAGATCATATTCCAGTGATTGCGATTGATCCAAAAGGGGATTTGGCTAACCTTGCGTTAACATTTCCAAATCTTTCATCTTCTGATTTCCTTCCCTGGATTAATCTAAGTGAAGCCCAGAATAAAGGGTTAAGTGCAGAAGAATATGCCCAAGCTCAAGCGGACTTATGGCGAAAAGGATTATCAAGTTGGGGTCAAGATGGACAACGCATTCAAAAGTTTAAAGATTCTGCGGATGTCGTGGTGTATACCCCTGGAAGTAGTGCAGGAGTAGGAATTTCAGTTTTAAAATCATTCCATGCCCCTTCACTTCAAGTTCGAGAAGATCATGATGCCTATAAAGATCGAATTGATGTAACCGCCAATAGTCTTTTAGCACTGATTGGAATTAATGGAAATACCTTTACTAGTCGAGAACATATCTTGATTTCTTCTATCCTTGAACACCATTGGAATCATGGAAATGATGTCACACTCACTGAATTAATCCATTCAGTTCAAACCCCACCAATGAAGCAAGTGGGTGTTCTTGATCTAGAAAGCTTCTATCCTTCAAAAGATCGCTTTACCTTAGCGATGCAACTTAATAATTTGCTTGCATCCCCAAGCTTTAAATCCTGGTTAGAAGGTGCACCACTAGATATTAATCGTTTTCTTCATAATGAAACTGGAAAACCATGTGTTTCGATTTTCTCGATTGCCCATTGTTCGGATAGTGAAAGAATGTTTTTTGTGACGATGCTTCTTAATGAAGTGATTTCATGGATGCGAAGTCAACCTGGTACTGGAAGCTTAAGAGCAGTGCTTTATATGGATGAATTGTTTGGATATCTTCCGCCAACCGCCAATCCTCCATCAAAACAACCGTTCTTAACTTTGCTCAAACAAGCACGAGCGTATGGGTTAGGACTTATTCTATCCACTCAAAATCCAGTGGACTTAGATTACAAAGCATTATCAAATGCAGGAACTTGGTTTATTGGTCGTTTACAAACTCAACGTGATAAAGAAAGACTACTCGCAGGTCTTGAAGGACTCTCTTCAAGTGAACCATTTGATCGTCGTAAAACTGAGCAAATGATTGCAGGCTTAGGACAAAGAATATTCTATCTTCATAGTGTCCATGATTCACAACCGCTTATATTTAGTACACGTTGGGTGTTGTCTTACCTAGCAGGGCCACTCACTCGTGATCAGATTGCATCACTGCCTAAACCTACGATGAGTTCAAAACAGAGTGATGTTCAACAGATTGAAAAACCATCCGTAACCACCTCATCCGCACCACAACCGATGCTTTCTAATCAAATTCCTCAAGTGTTCTTACCTTCAACGTCAACTAATGCAAATATTGTGTATCAACCGTATGCACTAGGTGTGGTTGAGGTGTTTTATCAAAGTGCAAAACATAAGGTTGCGACAACCAAATCTTATACTTTCTTATCTCAGTTTCATGATGGCATTGTTAGTGTCGATTGGAGTGATGCACAACTTATTGAGGTTCAACTTAAGAATCTTAAGAAAGTAGGACAAAGTGGGGCAAAACTTGCTCCATACCCGAGTGTTGCAGCGGATATTCGAAACTATGAGACATGGAAAAAACAATTGAATCAATATGTTAGAACTAGTGTAGGCTTAACATTGTTGTATAGTTCAAAATTGAAGCTTGTATCAACTGCTGAAGAAAATGAGCGTGAATTTAGAATACGACTTCAACATGAAGCTCACGAACAACGTGACCAAGCCTTAGATGATCTTAAGAAGAAGTATGCTGCACGAGTGAATACCCTTGAAGATCGCTTAAGAAGAGCACAACAAGCTGTTGAAAAACAAAGCACCTTAGCAAATCAAAAGAAAATGGATGCGATGGTCTCGACCGGGACCGCAATCTTCTCAGCACTATTTGGTTCAAAGAAAATCTCGACCACCTCTATTTCTAGAGTTGGAAGTGCTATGAAGAGTTCTTCAAAAGCACTCAAGAGTGGTCAAGGCATAGAACAAGCCCAAGAAACGCTTCGATCGGTTGAAAGTCAACTTGAAGCTTTAAGACTTGAGCTTGAAAATCAATCTGATCAAATCTTTGATCGTTTCAATGTCAGCGATGAAGTGTTTGAAAAGATTGACATTCGTGCGACTTCCACAAATATTTCCATTCCTCTCTGTGCCCTTGCGTGGGTTCCAGACACAGTCTAAAATAAGATAAGCCCTGTTCAATGATTGAACAGGGCTTATTTCATAGTGATAATGTCTTATAATGTGATTTGATCTAATTTATGCACTTCATCATCACTTAATGTAAAGTCAAGACGTGCATTCTCAATCATCCGTTCACGCTTTGTGGTCTTAGGAAGTGGGAGAGTTCCTTTTTCTAAGCAATATTTAACACAAACTTGGGCTACACTGACCCCTTTCTCATAAGCAATCTTTTGAAGCTGAGGATTACTTAAGATACGTCCAGTAGCGAGTGGAGAATACGCTTCCACTAAAATGTTGTGTTCTTGACAGAACTTGACGATATCATCTTGCGTATCACTAATATAGAAGCGAATTTGATTCACATGAGGAACAAATCCAGTGGCCTCAATGACAGCTTTTAAGTCCTTAACCGAGAAGTTACTAACCCCGATACTGCGAATACGGCCTTGATGATAAAGTTCAATCATGGCTTTGAATGAGTCAATGTTTCCTTGAGTACAATCTTTACCAATTTCACTCCAAGGCCATGGGGCATGAATTAAATACAAATCAAGCACATCAAGTTGAAGATTATTCATCGTTTCATTAAATGAATCTAATGTGACTTGATAACCTTTGATGTGAGAAGGAAGTTTACTTGTAATAAAAAGCTCATCTCGCTTTAAACCACTTTGTTTTATGGCTTGGCCAACTCCTTGTTCATTTTGATAACCATTTGCACTATCAATATGACGATAGCCTACTTCAAAAGCATCCAAGCACACTTGCACCACCTGATCATTTGGTATTTGCCATGTTCCAAGTCCTACCTTAGGGATTTTTACACCATTAGATAATATAAATCTTTCATTTAAAGGGTTCATATGTCACCATCCTGTCTTTCTTAAGTATAGCTTATATTTGTGAAAAAACAGAGAAAATTAAAAAGTTGGAAAGACATTTTCTTTCCAACTTTGAAATTATTCAGTTTACTTATTTTATACAATCGTCCTTCATCAGTAATGGCATAAATCTCTCCTTGAAGTCCCATGGCTAAATCTCTAAAGCGTTGGCCTTCACTAGATAATAAGCGCTCTTCCGCAAGGACCGTATTGCCTTTCAAGACTAGGCGAATAATATGATTTCCTCGTAGTGTGGCGATAAAGATATTGTTCTCCCATTCTTTGATCACATCTGAATGATAGAAAATCATTCCGCTTGGAGCCACAGCAGGATCCCAGTAATAAACGGGTTGTTCCATTCCATCATTTTGGGTTTTTCCTTGATTAATGAGAGTCCCATTATACTCTGTGCCATAGGTAATGAATGGCCATCCATAGTTTTTAGAGGATAAGATACGATTAAGTTCATCACCACCTCGTGGCCCCATATCACTTCCCCATAGTTCTTGAGTTTGAGGATGAATGGCTAAACCTTGAGTATTACGAAGTCCATAGGCATATATATAACGAGCATAACCTCCTTGATCAATGAATGGATTATTAGGTGCAGGGTCTCCATCGAGAGTGATTCTAATGATTTTGCCATGACCATTATTTAAAGTTTGTGCATTTCCTCGCGTTTGAAGTGATTGGCGATCACCTGTAGAGATTAATAGAGCTCCATTGTGATCAAAGACCACTCGACTTCCAAAATGTGCATTGCTGCTAAATGAAGGAGTGGCTTGATGTATGATGGTCATGTTTGAAAGTGAACTCAAATCACTTGAAAGTTGGGCTTTCATAACAGCACTGAGTGAACCATTTTGAGTTCTTAGTGAAAGAGTGAAAACAAGCATGCGATCTTCAATGAAGTTTGGACTTACCGCAACATCTAATAAACCACCTTGTCCCGTTGTGTTTAGACTTGGAAATCCTCGGATGGGTTCACTTAATGAACCATCAAGTTTAAGGATTCTTAATTGTCCTGTTTTCTCAGTAATAACAAGTTCACCACTTGGTAAAACATCAATGCCCCAAGGTTCATTGAGTTGATTGGTGAGTATGGTTGACGTATAAGGGGTTGAAGTAATGACTCCTTGAACACGGGTTTGTCCTTCAAATGCAGGCAAAAAATTAGTATTTGCACGATTTGTTTCTACTGGATCTGTGAAGATATACTCAATCGGTGATGGAACTTCAGGAAGTTCTTCATCAAGTTCATCGTCATTATCAATGGGAGGAATCACATTTGGAGCACATGCGAAAAGAATTAGTGACATGATGAGAGGTAGTGACTTTAATCTCAATGATTTCATAAGACCTCCTTATAAAAATTATGAACATGCTTTACTTTAATATAACAAACTCACTCTGTGATATCTATCAAGATACATTTATCTTCCTTTATTCAGACATGATGTAAGTGATACGGATTGAGTAATTGCACTAGATTACAAACTGTAAAGTTGAGTGAAATGAAGATCATTAATTGAAGTCTTATTTAAAAGAGTGTCAATTGAATATGCTATAATCGAACTAAGTTGAGGACAATATTATGATGAAAACCGTAAAAATAGTAAGTTTTTTGGGTATAGTGGCTATGAGTGCTGTTTTAGTTTATGGGTTTGGAGTTGGTGATTTCGCTGCAGATGGGGCACTCATTTTAGCTAATCCTTGGGGTATTGTATCCTTAGTTGATCTATACACTGGATTTATTCTTTTTTCTTTATGGATTGTTTTTCGAGAAAAAAGTGTGTTGGCGTCAATCCTATGGGTTATTGCGATGATGGTCTTTGGTTTTTTCACGGGTGCACTTTACGTCTTTGTTACTGCACTTCAATCCAAGGGAGATTGGGGACTATTCTTTATGGGATCTAGGATATCCTTATTAAAACAACCAAAATGAAAACATCAAAGTATCAAGAAATTCTTGAAGAATTAACGAGCATATTAAAAGGCAACACTTTAGATGCAATTGTTCCACCATTAATATTTGTATTCATGAATCATCTTTTTTCACTTCCGATAGCCATCTTTAGTGCTATTGGGGTTGCTGCTAGTTTTGGATTAATGCGCATCATAAAACAGCAGAAAAGTATTTATGCTTTAACTGGCCTAGGTGGAGTTTTATTAGCAGGGGGTTTTGCTTTACTTGCGAATAATGCGACTAATTTTTTCTTGCCTGGAATTATTTCCAATGTGTTCTTTTTATTGGTGATGTTTATTTCGATTGTGATTGGTCGACCACTTGCTGCATTAGCTTCTCACATTACACGAGGATGGAGTCTTGATTGGTTTTTAAGACCCGATATTAAACCAGCTTACACTGAAGTGACTTGGATGTGGCTTGCATTGTTTATAATGCGAACAGCCTTACAAATTTTTCTGTATACACAAGAAAGTATTAATCAGCTTGCTTGGACCAATTTACTCCTTGGGCTGCCTTTTACAATTCTAGTATTAGTGATAAGTTATGATTATGGAATATGGCGATTAAAACAATTAAAAGGTCCAGGCATTGAAGAGTTTAATGAACATAAACACCCTCCTTATAAAGGACAAACTCGAGGGTTTTAATGGTTCATTAGTTGAGGATATGCCTAAGTTATTCATTAAAATATCATCAAATGATAATCTATGCAATGATAACGTTTAATCTATTTGAATTGATTTGAGATAATGTAAAGGGATGGACGACTCTGTAAAACCTAGTTTCTTGTGTGCGATTGGACTTAGATTATACTCGAGCGTGGTATCTGATGCAATCCAAGTTATTGATTTTGAAGCAACCCATGTTTCAGCGGTATGCATAAGTAATCTTCCAATTCCTAATTTTCGATATTGCTCATCGACATACCAACCTTCGATGTAACCAATCGGGGAAATACTTGAAAATTCTATATTTTCTTTGATTGACACTTCGATAAATCCAACATAGGAGCTATTATTCTTGCAGAAAAAGACACCATAATGTGGGGTGTCAATGGTTGTTGTCATTTCATGTTTCAGTTCTTCAAGTGTGTGGTATGGCCACAATCGGTGTCTAAATGATAACCATACTTCCATTAATTGATCATTGAGAGGGTTGATTTCCATAATTTCCATCATATCCATTTAGTTAATTCATTATTAAATCATGACTTAAGTCATGACTTTTTTTATTTTGTCTAATGCATAATCAAGTTCTTCTTTTGTGATAATGAGTGGAGGTGCAAATCGAATGATATTTTTCTTAGTATCTTTACATAGAACCCCTAGTTCAGCAAGTTTCTCACAAATAGGTCTTGCGACTTGATTAAGTTCTAGACCAATAAAGAGTCCTTTTCCACGGATATCCACAATCATAGAACTTTCAATCTTTTTAAGTTCATTGAAGAAGTATGTTCCTAGTTCTCGAGATCTTTCCACTAGATTTTCATTTTCCAGTACATCAAGGGCTACAAGGGCACATGCTGCACCTAAAGGATTACCACCAAAAGTTGAACCATGAGATCCTGGATTAAATACACCAAGAATATCTTGATTGGCAGCCACTGCAGAAATTGGATAGACGCCACCTCCAAGTGCTTTTCCTAAAATATACACATCAGGAATAACACCTTCCCAATCACATGCAAAGTTTTGCCCACTACGGCCTAAACCGGTTTGAATTTCATCCGCAATCAATAAGACATGATGTGCTTTACACACTTCATAAGCATCCTTTAAGAAACCATCATAAGGTATGTTTATGCCTGCCTCTCCTTGAATGGGTTCAAATAAGAAAGCGGCGGTTTGCGGATTAATTGCTTCTTTAAGGGCTTGAATATTTCCAAAAGGAATACTCTTAAATCCAGGAGTAAATGGACCATACGCACGTGTTGCATTCTCATCATTAGAAAATGAAATAATGGTTGTAGTACGTCCATGAAAGTTATTGGTACACACAATAATCTCTGACATGTTTTCAGGAATCTTTTTCACATCGCTCGCCCAACGACGTGCTGCTTTAATGGCAGTCTCAACAGCTTCTGCACCTGTGTTCATCGGTAAGATCAAATCTTTTTTAGTGAACTGAGCTAGTCTTTGGTAGAAAAGTGGTAATACATTATTTTCAAAAGCACGTGAAGTCAGCGTCAATTTATCGGCTTGATCTTTTAATGCTTGAATAATCTTAGGGTGTCTATGACCAAAGTTCATAGCAGAGTAGGCTGAAAGCATATCTAAATATCGAACACCTTCAACATCTTCGACCCACACCCCATCGGCTTTAGCAATCACAATGGGTAATGGATTATAGTTTTTTGCGCCGTATTGATGATTAAGTTCTAGTAGTTGTTTTGAATTGAGCATGGTTTCATTCCTATCTATTGTCACTTATATTGTAACGTATTTTAATGGTGTAATGTTATGCTTGGGACACTTCATCTTATGACGTCTCATTCTCTTCATGATTTACAGGTTGCCAACCAACTAATTCCCCATGATGTAGAGAACAAAGTTCAATGATGCTTTGAGTCATTTGATTTACTAATCCAATACTGGTGGGTATTTCACCTTCTAAAATAAAACCACCATATTCTTGACTTCCATCTTCATCAAACTTAGGATCATGACGTTCAATGATACTTAAATCAACTTGATTAAATAAAGGTTCAATCATATCCATCTGATTAGCATCAGTAAACGCAGCAAGAAATTTTACTTTTATGTTTTTATAAGGATAACTATCATTGAGACCATAAATGGTTAAGGCTAGCTCATTAAATAGTGTGAAATATTCTGCTTTTGTAGGTAATTGATTCTTGTATTGATCAAAGTTTGGGTCATCAAATGAATCAATTTTAATAGTGATTGGATTCCATTTTCTAAAGTAACGTGCTATGCTTTTTAACTTTCTTGGATGTGCATAGAATAGATAAGTGACTTCCTTTAAAGTTTCATCCAGTGTAATTCCTGCTAAAGCCCAAGCTTTTGCAACATAAGAGTACAAATCTGCAGGTTTATTTCGCATGATATTTAAAACTGAAGATTGTTCTGAGGTAAGTTTCAATGTCACGGTAATTGCAGTATGGCTATAAGGGTTACTAATGGGCCAATGATTAGAAAAGGCAATGATTTTTGATTTTCTTTTGAATAGTGTCAATTGATTGTAGGTTGTTCTCCAGATGGTGCGTAATGTCAGAAAACCACATGTACTTATAATGATGACAAGTAATAACATAGCCCACCAAAATAATGGTAAGGAGTCAAGATAAAGTTTCTTCAACACTTGAAAACTAATAATTGAAATCGGAATCATCATTGAAGCTAAACTGGTGAACTTAAAAGCATAATCAAATCCACGAGTATAGAATGAATATGAAAATATAAAAGTAAAAAGAAGAGTAATCAATATCGTGAGTAAATTTGACTCAATAAAACTAGGAATTGGGATTTCTAAAGCAATGATGATTAAAAAAAACAAAAAAATGACTGAAGTTAAGAGCAAAACGCCTATTCTTATCTTTTGATTTGCGGAATCAATGTTTTTAATATGCTCAGGAGGATGCTTTAGTGCATTGGACATCTCTTGAATATAGGGATAGACAAGGTAATCATAGTAGGAAGGGGATGGATCTAAATCAAAAAGTGGTGCATTTTCAATCATTAATCCTGCACGATCCTTTATTGTGTTTGTCCAATTTCTAAATGTTCCAGTTGTTGTTAAAAAAACAATGGGAATAACAAGTAAATTCTGAATGCTTGTCCATTTAAGTATTATGATGAGATATAGACCGATAGACATGACAAGTAAAGTTGTAAATCCAAATACCATAAAGTATGAGGATGTTTTAAATCCTTTAAAAGTATGGAGGCCAGAAAATATAAACAAATAAGCACACCAAATAGACAACATGATGGATGTAAATGTGTCCAAATTAGAAATATTAGAGATGATAATGATTAAACAACTTAGACTTATCCCAATGATTCCATAGAACTGGTGATGTTGGTGTATTTTCTTAAGCATTCTTTAACCCCCGAAGCCGTTATATCAATTATATAAGACATTGAAGTTATTTAATAGGAACTATTTAAGAAAAGAGAATCGATGCTATTGGTTTCATTCAAGGTTCGTTTCGAAGTCTTTCCAGATAGATGCTTGTTGAAGTTTTTGTTATGTCTATAAAAAAACTCACACTAAGTTAAAGTGTAAGTCATTAGTAACAACGATATTCTATTAGTTTTAATCTTTAAGGATATATTGCACTGCAACACAACCTGGACCACCTTGAGTGGTCATCGCAGGAGATAGCAGTAATTTTGTAACCTCAATACTTTCAAAACTAGCTTTTAGTTTTTCAATAAATTTATCTGCAACCTCAGAATTGTTAGAATGAGATACAAATACTTTGTGTCTATGTGAAACATTGTTTTTGTTCATATCCGCAATAATACTGTCAATGGCTTGAGACCATGTGCGACCCACTCCAAACTTCTCTAATTTTTCCATTCCAGGAGCATGAAATACAATAGGTTTAATCTTGAGAAACCCACTCATTAAGGCCGCCATGGGAGATAATCTTCCATTACGCTTAAGATAATCAAAATCCACGGGAATAAGATAGGACTTACATTCACTCAATAGATGATTGAGTTTACGCAACATATCTTCTTTACTTAATATATTTGCAAACTCAGATGCCTTTTCAACTAAATATCCTTGTGTTCCAGCTAAGGTCTTTGAATTAAAGATGGTCATTTGTGGAAATTCATGCCCTAATGCTGCAGCAGAGTTGTAAGTTGAGCTTAATCCAGAGGTCATGGCAATATATAATCCATCTTGAGCTTTTTCAAAAGCATCCATCACTTCACCAATAGCAGGTTGAGAAGAAACGGGGATACCACTGGCAATTTCTGTGATGAAATCGGAGGTTGAAATTTCAAAGTAATCTCGATAGTTCTTACCTTTAACTTCAACTTGTAGGGGAATTAATGAAACATCTAACTCATGTGCTTTCTCAATTGATAATAATGATCCTGTATCGGTAAGTATTTTCATAAGGTTCTCCTTACGACCATTATAAAGCATAATCATGAAAAAAATACAGTCTTTTAATTATTATAATTATGTGAAGTAGTTTTTAAAATATCAACAATCACATCTATATTACATCTATGTTGATGTGTATTTTGATTGTGCGCACATTTTAAATGGATTAGTAGAAGTATTGAATCAACTTGTTCATAATCATTGCATTTTCACAATCGAAGGCATAGGATAAAGATAAGGAGCACTCACAATGCGTTACTTGATTAATGAATCAACTAATCCATGCTTTAATCAATCTTTAAATAAGTATGCTTTAAAGTGTTTAAAATCACATGATGATTGTCTTCATTGGTCTTACAATAAACCCTCAATCATTTTCGACAAGGTTCAAATTACATTAGAAACTATCAGTCAAAACTTTATAGAAACTCAACTCATTAGCAATGCATTTAACACCAGCGATTTAAAACCTAGATTATCTGTGTTCAATGATATTCACCTTGATGGATACAATATTTACACTCTTTTTCAAATAATGTCTTGTCATAATCTAGTGGATTATCAAGTATTGGTTTACGATACACATCTTAAATTATTAAAACAAGCAGTGCAGGTACCGCATTATAAATATAAAGCGAATGGAAAACATCAAATCGATCATTCATGATCAATCTAAGGATGATTTTACCCATATTCATGATATTTATGATTGTTGGAAACCCCTGCCTTTTTCTTTAATCAAAGAGTTAAATTAGAAGTATCGTAAGTGAATAAGAACGTGTGAGCAAAGTCATAGTGAATCACCACATTGCTCAGATAAAATGACATAACAATGAAAGGAGGTAAGCTCTCAATAGAACATAAAATTGAACATGTCATATTCATTAGAATAGGTTTATGCATGATATTGAAAAGTTAAATGAGCTTATTGCTTTAACATCAAAACTAAAGCAGGTTCGATTCACTTGTTTTGATATAAGTCATAAACAAAATGAATATGTATTTATACAATCCTGTGCAAAGGTATCAACATTGATATCCTATCCACATGATGTGATTCAATGAAGCAAATGGTTTCATTGAATCTTGATGCATTGTTGCAATGAAAGAAAGGAACAGATCAGCGTATGATTGAAAATAAGAAAGACACCCTCATTGACTTTACAAAGCATCTTCGCTCAGTTGAAGGCAATTATAAAATGATTCAGATATTGAATGAAGAAGGCAAAATTGTTAATGAGAATTTAGTGCCTGATTTAAATCATGAACAACTAGTTCAGTTGTTTAAAGATATGTTATGGTCAAGAACACTCAATGATCGTTGTATGATCTTAGCGCGACAAGGACGACTTGGATTCTTTGGACCTACAGCCGGTCAAGAAGCAAGTCAATTAGCGAGTGTTTTAGCATTTGATAAAAATGATTTTCTACTTCCAGGTTATCGAGATTTTCCTCAACTCATAAAGCATGGACTACCATTACACAAAGCTTTTTTATGGAGTCGTGGCCATGTGGAAGGAGGACGATATCCTCACGATCTTCAAGCGATACCACCTCAAGTGATTATTGGCGCACAAATCACTCAAGCTGCTGGAGTGGGATTAGGACTAAAGAAACGAGGTCAAAAACAAGTGGCCTTTACATACACGGGTGATGGCGGGTCATCGCAAGGGGATTTCTATGAAGGCATCAACTTTGCGGGAGCCTTTAAAGCTCCGGTCGTATTCTTTGTACAAAACAATCAATATGCAATCTCAACACCATGGAAAAAACAAACAGCTGCCAATACTATTGCGCAAAAAGCTGCGGCTGCAGGCATTCCTGGAATCTTAGTTGATGGAATGGATCCTTTAGCAGTTTATGCAGTATCAAAGGCTGCACGTGAATGGGCACTTATGGGAAATGGACCTGTTCTCATTGAAACCTATACTTCAAGATTTCAACCTCACTCATTATCTGGGGATGATCCTAAAATTTATCGTGATGAAGCAAGCTTCATTGAATGGGAAGCTAAAGATCCAATTAAACGTACACGGATTTACTTGGTTGAAAAAGGATTATGGAATCAGGACGATGAAGAGGAACTCATAAAACAATTTGAAGCCGATATTCAAAAAGCAGTCAAAGAAGCAGATGATGCTCCTAAACAAAAAGTCTCTGAGTTTTTAGAGTCCATGTTTGAAGTCCCACCTCACACGCTTAAAGAACAAATTGAATACTATAAAAAGAAAGAAGGGTTATGATTTATGGCACAATTAACAATGATTCAAGCAATTACCCATGCCCTTGATCAAGCTCTTGAAAAAGATGAAACTACGTTAATTTTTGGTCAGGATGTTGGACTCAATGGCGGAGTCTTTAGGGCTACGCAAGGCTTACAAGCCAAGTATGGTGAAGAACGTGTTTTTGATACACCATTAGCCGAGTCAGGAATTGGTGGTCTTGCGGTGGGTTTAGCATTTCAAAAATTTAGACCCATTCCTGAACTTCAATTCTTTGGATTTGTCTTTGAAACGATGGATGCGATTGCAGATCAAATGGCTCGTACACGATATCGTACTGGCGGTGTTCATCACATGCCAATTACGATTCGCTCTCCATTTGGGGGAGGAGTTCATGCTCCAGAATCCCATGCGGATAGTTTTGAGGGGATTATGGCTCAGGTTCCAGGATTAAAAGTTGTCATTCCAAGTAATCCCTATGATGCGAAAGGTTTATTATTGGCTTCGATTGAAGACAATGATCCTGTGATTTTTTTAGAACATATGAAGCTATATCGCTCATTTAAAGAAGAAGTTCCAGAAGCGTATTACACCATCCCTCTAGGGAAAGCGGCTGTTGTTTTAGAAGGAAATGATATCAGTATAGTCACCTATGGTGCTATGGTGCATGAATCACTCAAAGTGGCGAAACAACTTCACGAAGAAGGGATTTCAGTGGAAGTCATTGATCTAAGAACCGTATCACCACTTGATATTGAAACTATTGTTCATTCAGTAGAAAAAACAGGTCGACTCGTGGTCGTGCAAGAAGCACAACGCCAATCAGGGATTGCTGCGATGATTATTTCTGAAATAGCTGAGCGACCGCAAGCCATGTTATCGCTTAAAGCACCTATTGGTCGAGTCAGTGCCCCTGATAGTGTTTATGCCTTTAGTCTGGCTGAAAATGATTGGTTACCTAACGCGCAAGATATCCACGATAAAATCAAAGAAGTCATTAACTTCGATTAAGGAGGATAAGATATGCTTGTTGAATTTAAAATGCCAAAGATTGGCGAGGGAATCACAGAAGGAACTATTGTGGAATGGAAGGTCAAGGTTGGTGATGAAATTTTAGAAGATGCCACTTTAGTTGAAATACAAAATGATAAACTCATTCAAGAGGTTCCATCACCCATCAATGGAACCATCCATAAGATAATTAAAAGTGTAGGAACAGTCGTCAAGATTGGTGATACCTTAGCAGAAATTGAAGTAACCAATGACGCCACCATTCCTAATCAAAATACTTCAATTGATTCACAACATCATCAAAAACACAATGATGGCATAAATATTCAAACTGCTTCAGATCGACTAACACACTCAATTCTCTCAAGAGTATTAGCCATGCCTTCAATACGTCAGTATGCTCGAGATCAAGGAGTTGATATTTTTAAGGTGAATGGAAGTGGAAAACATGGTCATATCACTCGATCAGATATTGATGCATACTTGTCATCATCAATTAAAGTTGAGAACATCCCAGAGAAAGACGAACCAATTCAATCTATGATTGAACACAGTGTTGAAACAGAAGCATCTTTTATCACATTAAGTGAAAATACTTCTCGTGAGAAAATGTCAGTAACTCGACGTGCCATTTCAAAGGCGATGACGAACTCACAAAAGCATGCCTCTCATGTTGCAATCTTTGATGAAGTTGAAGTTTCTAGACTCATCACCCATTTGGATCGATTTAAAGACATTGCTCAAGTTCAAGATATCAAGTTAACGTACTTAGCGTATATGGTGAAGTCAGTCGTGACTGTGCTTCGTAAGTATCCTATTCTAAATGCGAGTCTTGATGAATCTAGTGATGAGATTGTCTATAAGAAATTCTTCAATATTGGGATTGCGGTGGACACAAGTAAAGGACTATATGTTCCTAATATAAAAGAGGTTGATCGAAAAGGAATCTTCACAATTGCTAAAGAGATTACAGACTTAGCCAATAAAGCACATGAAGGTAGTTTAGAACCTCATGAAATGAAACATGGCTCGACCACCATTACCAGTATTGGATCTTTAGGTGGCATGTGGTTTACACCTATCATAAACTATCCTGAGGTTGCGATATTTGGGATGGGTCGAATTCAAAAGAAACCAATGGTTTTAGAAGATGACTCGATTGGAGTTGGAAGTATGATGCATTTATCGATGAGTTTTGATCATCGAATCATCGATGGAGCAGTTGCTCAAAAGGCAATGAATGAATTAAAACGACACTTAAGTGATCCAGACCTTCTCTTGATGGAAGGAGGATAAACATATGGTGGTCGGTAATTTTGCATTAGAATTAGATTGTGTTGTTATTGGTGCTGGACCTGGTGGGTATGTTGCAGCCATCTTGGCAGCACAACTTGGAAAGAAAGTAACGATTATTGAAAGAGAAGCGCTTGGAGGAGTTTGTTTAAACGTGGGGTGTATACCTTCTAAAGTACTCATTCAAGCAGCACATCATTTTGTAGATATCAAATCAGAGAAATATGGAGTTCATGCCAATGATGTTGTGTTTGATATGGTCAAAACTCAAAAGTGGAAAGATGATAACGTCATCAAAAAACTCACACAAGGAGTTGAATCTTTACTTAAAAAGAATAAGGTGAATATCATAAAAGGCTCAGCATTCTTTAATGAACCCAATCATTTAAATGTAATCATGGGAGTTGAGGCACAAACATATAAGTTTAATGAAGCGATCATTGCTACAGGAAGTCGGCCCTTAGAAATTGATGGGTTTAAGTATAAACGACGTGTCATAGACTCTACAGGTGCATTAAGTCTAAAGGAAGTACCACAACGATTTATAGTCATTGGGGGTGGTTATATTGGATGTCAAATGGCGAGCGTATTTGCTAATCTAGGCTCAAAAGTGACAATCATTGAATCAGCTCATAATCTTCTCGCAGGGTTTGATGAAGACATGGTTGAGTTAGTCAAACATGAGTTCATTTCTAAAAACGTTGATATCATCACGAACACTAACGCAAAGTCAGCACTAGAAAATGAAGATAACGTTAAAGTTACTTATGTTAAAGAAGGTAAAGAACATACCATTGAGGCAGATTATGTTATGGTGAGTGTGGGTCGAGTTCCTAATACAGATGAACTAGGATTACATTTAGCTGGTGTTGATGTTGATGAGCGTGGATTTATAAAAGTTGATGAACAAGGTCGGACATCACAACCTCATATTTTTGCGATTGGGGATGTTACCTTAGGTCCTGCGTTAGCGCATAAAGCCAGTTATGAAGCTAAGATTGCTGCTCATGCACTTGTTGGAAAGCCTGTTAAAATCGATTATGTCGCAATGCCTGCGATTTGTAGTGCAGACCCTGAGATAGCAAGTGTGGGAGTATCACAAAAACAAGCTCAAGAACAAGGATTGGATATCAATATTTCAATATTTCCACTCGGCGCAAATGGAACCGCAATTTCATTAAATGAAACCAAAGGATTTGTTCGGCTCATTACAGAAAAGAAAACAGGTTTAATATTGGGAGGACAAGTTGCAGGAGAGGGAGCGGGGCATATGATTGCGGAAATAACACTTGCGATAGAAGCACGCATGAATGTAGAAGATATTGCCTTAACTATTCATGCGCATCCAACTCTTTCGGAAGCCATTCTAGATGTATCAGAATTAGCTCTAGGCTATCCAATTCATATATAAGTTCGTGTTTAGCATTACTAAGTGATTTATTCATTGATTGTGAATGATGTTTAGAATATCATTTTCACGCTTGTTGAAGTTGATAAAAAGGACTATGATGTTCTTGGGTTAAACACATGAAAAGAAGAACAAAGAGAATTCGGCGTAGAAATGCGTGGATGTTAACACTATTAATATTATTAATCCTCACATCAATCAGTGGATTCATTTTTATCATGTCTCAGGTTGAAAACAGTAATAACAACACACCACAAGAAGAAATTGAAAAAGAAAAAGCACGTGAAGCTAAGCGTGTTGTAGTGATTAATGAAGCACATCAATTAGTGAAAGGTTACTATTATCAAGAAGCTATTGATTTACTAAAAAGTGATTCAGAGATATTCAATGATAAGATGAAAAGTGAAGTCAAGAAAATTGAAGATTTCATGATTGAGTTAAAACCTTATATAGGAAGAATTGAGCATGTTTTCTTTCATAGCTTAATTGTGTATCCTGAATTGGCATTTGGTCCAAATAGTTCCCAGCCACAAGGCTATAACTATTGGATGACCACAGCATTAGAATTTCAACGAATGTTACCACTACTTATGGAACGTGGATATGTCCTAGTTCGAATTAGTGATTTGTATGATGTGGATTCATTAGGGAATGTGACTAAGAAAGACGTATATCTTCCAGAAGGGAAGCGACCTCTTTTAATGTCCATTGATAATGTGGGATATCCTGAGAACAGAAAGAAAGAAGGATTTGCTTCTAGATTGTTTATCAATCAAAACAATGAAGTCAGTGCCATGATCCGAAATCTTGAAGGATTAGAAATTGAGTCAAGAACTGCAGAAGTATTTCCGATTGTGGATGATTTTGTCAAGGAAAATCCTCAGTTTTCTTATCGAGGTGCAAAAGGACTATTAGGGATTACAGGTAGTTGGGGAGTTATGGGATATGATCCTAAGATTGCATCAGAAGTTACCACTGCCAAAGTCATTGTACAAAGATTAAAAGAAACAGGATGGGAGTTTGCTAATCATAGTTATACCCATGCGGATGGCAAATACTTTAGTGAGAATTCTACACTTGAAGGCATTAAAGAAGATACACAGCTGTTTAAACAATGGATTACTCCTGTGATTGGAGAGTCCAATGTCTTTATTGCACCTTTTGGCATTACACTGAAAGGAGAACTCTATCAGTATTTCATTGATGAAGGGTATGCATTCTATCTTAATGTGGACCGTCGCTCACAACCTAAAATCTTAGGGAAAAGTGTGTTAATGCCAAGGATTAATCTTGATGGATTTGTTATGAATAAAGATAAAGAGTATATTAATCAGCATTTCTTTGATGTGGATAAAGTGTATGATGATAGAAGACCAGCGTTTGAGTAAAGGTTTAATATTATAATACTTAACTAGATAAACAAAAGTGTATCAGATTTGATGCACTTGTTTTATTCCATAATAATGATGCCCGAGGACGTAGGGCAATCAATACTAGCGTAACCGTTTAGGTTTAACTTAATCTTTATGTATCTGTACAGCCTTATATTTATGTATTATTGAGAAACGATTCTACCATCCCTCATATGAATGATTCGATCTGCATAAGATGCAATATCCTTATCATGCGTCACCATAATTAGCGTTAGATTGTATTCCTTCTGAAGAGATTGAAGTAATTCAATGACTTCTCTTGAACTTGTTTCGTCAAGATTGCCAGAGGGTTCATCCGCAAAAACAATCTTGGGTTTATGAATCAAAGCTCTCGCAATCGCCACACGTTGTTGTTGTCCACCACTTAACGTGGCAGGGAGTCGATTAATCTGCTCAATAATTCCTAAATCTTCGATTAGCTTATCGAAATAGACTTCATCAACCTTGTATCGATTGATCTTTAATGGAAGTAAGATGTTCTCTTTTACAGTTAGTTCAGGAACTAGATTAAAGAATTGAAACACAAATCCCATTGAAGTACGACGTACCTTTGATCTTGCACGATCTTTTATTTTGAAGAGTGATTTCTCATCAAAAAGTATCTCGCCTGATGAAGGTTTCAAAATCCCAGACATGCAATGTAGAAGTGTTGTCTTTCCACATCCACTTTTCCCCATGATGGAGATAAACTCACCATCAGAAATATCAAGTGTAACACCTCTTAAAGCTTCAACCGTATTGTAATTCTTCTTTAAATCAATAACTTGCAACATAAGTGTCACTCCCTTTCATCTAGTAATTCAATAAGACTGCCTTTTAGATAATTAATGTGAATCACTAAGCTTATTAACCAAACAATGAATACAAATACAAGCCCTAATAATATATTAAAGACTAAACTCGAAGTTAAAGAAGCTTCATTACCAACAACATAGATTGACGGAAGTAAGATGATCATCGCAGGAAGAGCAAATTGTGTTGCATTTTTCAAGATTAGCTTAACTTTTGATACCCCTAAAAAATGTTGAATTGCTAGGGTTTTCCTCTTCATCATGAGTTGTTGCAGACAAAGTAGTGATAAGATAGCTACACCAAGTCCATATTGTATGAGTATCTCAAACATCTTAAACAGCGTTATACTAAACTGACGATTTATTGCTCGCTCAACATTCAGTCTAAAATTGGTGACATCAGCATTTTGTGCAACTCTTCTTACTAGTGCATCATAATCAAGAAAATCGGACATTCTTTCTGCTCTAAGCATGAAAATGTTGTATCGATCAGTTGGAAAACTAAGGCGATGAGCACCATTTACAGAAATAAGAACCCCTGTATTTAATGATAATGTGTTGTATGAATCTTCATCAAAATAAAAGTTTCCTTCATATTTAAAAGGCACATCATTAAAATAAATCACATCACCTTCAACAAATTCTGATG